>NZ_JAYFNG010000009.1:0-137450 GCF_034933565.1 Raineyella sp. | reverse complement strand
GGCCCCCCACCCCTCTCACGTTGCCCAGACACGCCGTTGTGACCGGGAAGCCTGCAGGCTCAGACGAGCCCCAACTCGTGGACCGCAGCCCGCTCGTTCTCCAGCTCCTCGATGGTGGCGGCAAGCTTGGCCTTGCCGTAGTCGCTGAATTCGAGACCCTGGACGATCTCGTACTCACCGTTCCTGGTGATGCACGGCATGCCGAAGGTCAGGCCCTCCGGGACACCGTAC
Organism: Raineyella sp.; assembly: GCF_034933565.1. Taxonomy (NCBI): domain Bacteria; kingdom Bacillati; phylum Actinomycetota; class Actinomycetes; order Propionibacteriales; family Propionibacteriaceae; genus Raineyella; species Raineyella sp. Next base: position 137,219 of record NZ_JAYFNG010000009.1, on the reverse strand, counting down.
GACCCGTCGGAGGTCACGCCCATGGTGACCCAGTCACCCTCGGGCGACCCGAGGATCAGGTCGTGCATGTGCTGCACCGTGGCGTTGGCCGCCGAGGTGGCCGACGAGGCGCCGCGTGCCTCGATGATCGCGCCGCCCCGCTTGGAGACGGTGGGGATGAAGGTGTTCTCCAGCCACTCCTCATCGTTGACCACCTCGATGGCCGGCTTGCCGGCGATGGTGGCGTTGGTGATGTCGGGGTACTGGGTGTCGGAGTGGTTGCCCCAGACGACGACGCGCTCGATGTAGTTGACCGAGAAGCCGGTCTTCTTGGCGAGCTGGGCGACCGACCGGTTGTGGTCCAGGCGCATCAGCGAGGTGAACCGGGTGGCGGGTACGTCCGGCGCGTGGGTGCGGGCGATCAGGGTGTTGGTGTTCGCCGGGTTGCCGGTCACCAGGACGTGGACGTCATCGGCGGCGTTGTCGTTGATGGCCTTGCCCTGCGGGGCGAAGATGGCGCCGTTGGCGGCGAGCAGGTCGGAGCGGTTCATGCCCTTGCCGCGGGGACGGGCGCCGACCAGCAGACAGATGTTCGCACCGTCGAAGGCCACGTTGGGGTCGTCGGTCAGCTCCACGTTGGCCACCAGCGGCGACGCGCAGTCTTCGATCTCCATCGCGACACCCTCGAGCGCCTTCATCGCCGGAGTGATCTCCAGCAGACGCAGCTCGACGGGGGTCTTGCCGAGGAGCTGACCCTGGATGATGCGGAACAGGAGGCTGTAGGCGATGTGACCGGCACCGCCGGTGACAGCCACCTTCACGGGGGCTTGAGACACGGTGTACTCCCTTGTCGGTTGTCTTGGCGCACCCGGGGTCCGGGTCCGTACGTGCTTGACGCTAGCACTCCCGGAATTGCCTCCGACGGGGTGGAGGGGGTCTACGCGTTGTGGTGGATCAAATGGTCTGACCACGCATGGTTGCTGGGGGAGAGCGGCATCGGCGTGGTGATGGCCACAGCTGTCGCCGAGCCTCGGACCACCCGGCCCGGCCGGCCTCCGCAGCCCACCCCCAGTCCGGGCGACAGGGACCCGGGCCGGGCGATGGGGGATGCCCAGCGGGATCGGTGGCATCCGGGTCGGGCGGGACGGGGGACGCCCAGCGGGATCGGTGGCACCCGGGTCGGGCGGGACGGGGGACGCCGGGCCTACTGGAAGACGATCGTCCGGATGCCGTCGAGGAGCACCCGGTGCTCGGAGAACAGCCGGACCGCCTGCGACAGCGTCCGTGACTCGACGTCCTGACCGATCGCCATCAGCTGGCGCGGTGAGTCGGAGTGGTCGACCCGGACGACGTTCTGCTCGATGATCGGGCCCTCGTCCAGATCGGCGGTGACGAAGTGTGCGGTGGCGCCGATCAGTTTGACGCCGCGGGCGTGCGCCTGACGGTACGGGTTGGCGCCCTTGAACCCCGGCAGGAAGGAGTGGTGGATGTTGATCGCCCGGCCCTGGAGGAAGTCGCACAGCTCTGGGGAGAGGATCTGCATGTAGCGGGCCAGCACGACGAGCTCGATGCCGTGCTCCTCGACCACCTGCATCACCCGGTGCTCGAAGTCGGCCTTGGTCTCCGGGATCACGTAGTGGTACTCGAACGGGACGTGGTAGAAGTCCGACAGCTGGCGCAGGTTGTCGTGGTTCGACATCACCAGCGGGACGTTCACCGACAGCTGCCCGGCGTGCTGGCGGAACAGCAGGTCCTGCAGGCAGTGCCCGGCGCGGGACGCCAGGATCAGGGTCTGGAGCGGACGTCCGACGACGTCGATCTGCCAGCGGGCGTCCAGCTCGCGGGCCACCGGGGTGAGCTGCGCGACGATCGCGTCCCGGGGCTGGGCGGTGGCGAACTGCAGCCGGATGAAGAAGTTGCCGGTGTCCAGACTGGAGAACTGTTGCAGCTCGGTGATGTTGCCCTCGGCACCCACCACCGCGCCTGACACCTTGTGCACGATGCCCGGCCGGTCCTTGCAGCTCAACGTGACCACCCATTGGTCGGCGGTGTCGTTGAACCCTGTTGCCACGTTCTGCCCCTCGATCACCCCGTCAGGCTAGCCGACCGTGACGTACGCCATGCGTGGGTCCGTGGCCGGTCGTCGCACCGGGCGCAGGCCTCGGCCCGCGGCGGAGGGGGTCAGAGGTTGTGGCGTTCGTACGCCGGCTCGCGGGTGCCCTCGATCGCCGCGCAGAGCCGCACCGTGTCGACCGCCGCCCGGGTGTCGTGCATCCGGATCACCCGAGCCCCCTGCTGGATGCACCAGGTGGCCGCCACCACAGAGCCGTACGTACGTTCCGCGCGCTCCCGGTCCAGGGCCTCGCCGATGAAGTCCTTGTTGGACACCGCCGCCAGTGTCGGCAGGCCGAGGGCGACCACCTCGCCGAACCGCCGGGTCAGCTCCAGGGTGTGGCGGGTGTTCTTGTTCAGGTCGTGGCCCGGGTCGAGGACGATCTGCTCGTCGCGGACGCCGAGCGTCCGGGCCCGTTCGAGCCGGGTGGCGAGGAAGGCGACGACCTCGCTCACCACGTCGTCGTAGTGCGGCCGCGGGTGGTGGGCGTGCGGCGCGGCCAGGCAATGCGTGACGATCAGCGTCGCCCCGGTCGAGACGGCGAGCTCGGCCAGGCCGGGGTCGGCCAGCCCGGAGGTGTCGTTGATCACCGCGGCCCCGGCCGCCAGTGCCCGCTCGGCGACCCCCGGCCTGGTGGTGTCGACCGAGATCACCACGTCGCTGGCGGCGGCGACGCGCTCGACCACCGGCACGACCCGGTCGATCTCCTCCGCCTCCGACACCTCCGGGGTGTCCGGCGAGAACGGCACCCCGCCGATGTCGACCCAGTCGGCGCCCTCGCCCGCCGCGGCCAGCGCCGCCGCCACTGCGGCGTCGAGCCGGAACGTACGGCCATGATCCCAGAACGAGTCCGGCGTGCGGTTCACCACCGCCATCACGGCCGCCTGTCGATCGAAGTCGAACGTCCGCCGACCGATGGTCCGGATGCCGTACTGGGGAAAAGTCGTCACGTCAGCGATTGAAACAGAAACGTCGCCGGTCCCGTCGCCGTCTCCCCCCATGGCGCCTCAGGTCGTTCCCACCGGGGCGCACTCCGACCGGGGCGCGTCAGAGGGCGCCGGCCCAGGGTGTGTCAGGGCCCAAGGTGCACCAGGGTCCAGGGTGCATCAGAGGGTGGCGGCGCGGCCCGGCTGGACGACCTTCCAGCCCGCGGCGGTCCACCGGTGGCGGTCGAGCTTGAGGCGCGCGTCGATGATCAACGGGTTCGCCACCACCGCGAGGTACTCGGCCGGTTCGAGCTGGCGGAACTCCTCCCACTCGGTCAGGTGCAGCACCAGCTCGGCATCCGCCAGGGCCTCCCGGACCGATCCGGCGGCGTACAACAGACCGTCACCGACCTCGGCCTGCGGGTCGTACACCCGCACGTCGCCGCCACGCGCGGCAAGGTCGCGGGCGACGGTCAGCGCGGGGGAGTCACGGGTGTCGTCGGTGCCGGGCTTGAACGCCGCGCCGAGCACCGCCACCCTGCGCCCGCGGATGTCCCCGCCGAGCTCGGCGACGGCGAGGTCGGCGATCGCGGTGCGCTGGCCCGCGTTGATGGCCTCCACCGAGCCGAGCAGGTCCGACAGTTCGCCGACCCCCAGCTGCGCGGCCCGGACGGCCAGGGCCCGGACGTCCTTGGGCAGGCAGCCGCCGCCGAACCCGAGCCCGGCGTTGAGGTACTCCCGCCCGATCCGGCGGTCGTGGCCGAGCGCGTCGGCCAGGCGCGCGACGTCACCGCCGGCGGCCTGGCACATCCGCGCCATCGCGTTGATGAAGGAGATCTTGGTGGCGAGGAAGCTGTTGGCGGCCGCCTTGATCAGCTCCGCCGTCTGCAGGTCGCACTCGATCACCGGTGTGTCCTCGCTGATCGGGATCGCGTACACCCGCCGCATCAGGTCGATCGCGGCCGGCGACTGGGCGCCGAGGACGATCCGGTCGGGCCGCAGGCTGTCCGCCACGGCGTGCGCCTCGCGGAGGAACTCGGGGTTCCACACCACCTCCACCCGCTCCCGGCTCGGCACGATCGCGTCGAGGCGCTGCTGGAGCGTCCGGGCGGTGCCGACCGGCACGGTCGACTTGCCGACGACGAGGGCCGCGGTGGTGAGCCGCGGGGCGAGCGTCTCGATCACGGACCGGACCTCGGTCAGGTCGGCGGACCCGTCGTCGCCCTGCGGGGTGCCGACGCAGATGAAGTGGACGTCGGCCCAGTCGGCGATCTCGTCGTAGTCGGTGGTGAACCGCAACCGGTCGGTGCTGCCGGCGATCCCCTGCACGTGCTTGCGCAGCAACGGCTCCAGACCGTCCTCGAAGACCGGTGAGCGGCCCGCGTTGAGGGTGGCGACGCGGCTCGCCACGACGTCGACACCGATGACCCGGTGGCCGAACTCGGCCATCGCCGCGGCGTGGGCCGCGCCGAGATAATTGGTGCCGATGACACTGATGCGCAGCGACATGGTGACCGACCGCCCTCCCGGTATCCTGTGCGCGTGATCGATGACCACAGTATGGGCGCCTTCCCGCTCGGGCGTCCGGTCGGACCCGGGTCCGGACCGGCGCGGTGGGGAGGCGAGCTCGGATGAGCCCCCTGGTCGGTGAGATCCTTCTCGTCCTGTTCTTCACCCTCTGCGGCGGCTTCTTCTCCGCCGCCGAGATGGCGCTCATCTCGCTGCGGGAGAGCCAGATCAAGCAACTGCGCACCCGCGGCCCGCGGGGGCGCAAGGTGGCCCATCTGGCGGCGAACCCCGGCCGGTTCCTCTCCGCCGTCCAGGTCGGCGTGACGCTCTTCGGCTTCCTGTCCTCCGCCTTCGGCGGCGCGACCATCGCCGGCCGGCTCTCGCCCGTCCTGGAACGCCTCGGCATGCCGTCGGGGGTCGCCTCGACGGTCTCGCTGGTGCTGATCACCATCGCCATCTCGTACGTCTCGATCGTCCTCGGTGAGCTGACTGCGAAGCGGCTGGCGATGCAACGTGCGGAATCGTTCGCGATGGCCCTGGGGCCGACGGTCGACGGGATCGCCCGGGCGGCCCGGCCGGTGATCTGGCTGCTCGAGGTGTCCACCAACGCTCTGGTCCGGCTGCTCGGCGGCCGGCCCGACGCCGCCCGCGAGGCGGTCTCCGAGGAGGAGCTCCGGTCGCTGGTGTCCGACTCGGCGACCCTCGGCGACGAGGAACGCCGGATCCTGGAGGACGTCTTCGCGGCGGGGGACCGGACCCTGCGTGAGGTGATGGTGCCCCGGACGGAGGTCGACTTCCTGCCCGGTGACACGCCGGTCCACCGGGCCGTCCGGGAGCTGACCGGGGCGCCGCACTCGCGCTACCCGGTGACCGGGGCGTCCGCCGACGACGTGCTCGGCTTCGTGCACGTCCGTGACCTCTTCGATCCCCGGTGGGCCCAGCGCGCGACACCGGTCGAGGAGCTCGTCCGGCCGATGGCCAACTTCCCGCAGACCGTCAATGTGATCTACGCGCTGGCGGAGATGCGGCGGGTGTCGAGCCACATGGCGATCGTGCGCGACGAGTACGGCGGGACCGCGGGCATGGTGACGATGGAGGACCTGGTCGAGGAGCTCGTCGGGGAGATCACCGACGAGTACGACATCGTCGAGGAGGCGACCCCGGCCGCCCCCAACACCAGGGAGATCGACGGGCTGACCTCGCTGGAGGACTTCGAGGAGGAGACCGGGATGGTGCTGCCCGAGGGGCCGTACGACACCCTGGCCGGCTGGTTCATGTTCCGGCTGGGCGCCATCCCCGCCGTCGGCGACGTCACCGAGGCGGAGCTGACGTCGGCCGACGACCCGGAGCGTGAGCGCCGGGTCGAGGTGAGCGTGCTCGAGATGGACGGGCGCCGGGCGGCGCGGTTCCTGATCCGTCGTGCGGGCGTGCCGGCCGCCGCGGGGCGGCAGCGCGGGACCCGGCCGGCTCCCGACACCGCCACCGGTCCGGCCGGCGCTGGCGGCGCTGGGGAAGCCGACGGCGGGGAAGCCGACGGTGGTGCCGGGACCGAGAACGCCGGGGCCGCGGGGGCCGGTGTCGAGCGGGTCGGCGGCGTCGGGTCCGACGGCACCGACGCGGACCAGCGCCGGTCCGGAACAGGGCCGGGGCCGGACCAGCGCCGGTCCGGAACCGGACCGGGGTCGGAACAGGGATGAAGGGGGTGGCGGGGATGAACGAGAACGACCCGGACGGTGGGCTGCTGCTCAGCTCCCGCGCGGTCGCCGACATCCTGATGGCGGCGGTCCGTGACGCGGGTGGCCAGCTGCTGCGGTGGCGGATGGACCACGTCGACCACCAGCCCGGCCGCGCCACCACGGCGACCTACCGCGCGCACGTCGCCTGGCCCTGGGGCGAGTCGACCGAGGTCGTCGGGGTGACCTCCCGGGTGGGCGGCCCCGACGCGTCGGAACGGGCCGATGCGCACGTCTACCACGACCCGTACGGCCAGGAGGTGACGGTCTGGATCTACCCGGAGGATCCGGAGCTGCCGGGTCTGCGGACCGCGGCGTACGCCGAGGGGGTGGCCGACCTGGTCAACGACTTCGGCCTGTGGGCCCCACGCGCCGGGACCCTGGCCGGCCACCGGCCGACGGTCGCCCCGGCCGACGTCCATCTCGACGTCGTCGGCTACCGCCCCCGGCAGCGCGCCGTGCTGCGCGCCGACATCCGGGCCGAGGGCGAGACCCGCCGCTTCTACCTCAAGGTGCAGACCGCGGCGGAGGCCGCCCAGACGGTCGACCGGCACCGGATGCTGCGCGGGGCCGGGATCGAGGTGCCCGAGGTGCTGGCGCTCACCCACGACTCGGTGGTGGTGTCCGCCGGGTTGCCGGGCCTGCCGCTGTCCACCGCCCTGTTCCGCGAGGACTCCCCGTGCACGGCCGAGGAACTGATCGCCGTGCTCGACGCCTTCCCGCCGGTGGTGACCCGGCTGCCGCGACGCATCCCGTGGACCGACTCGGTGCACTACTACGTCGAGGTCGTCGCCCGGGCGATGCCGGAGCTGGCGGAGCGGCTGCTGTGGCTGGCCGACCAGGTCAGCCAGGGCCTGGCCGGACTGCACCCCGGTGACGAGGCGACCCACGGCGACTTCCACGAGGGGCAGGTGCACGTCGCCGGTGGGCGGATCTGCGGCCTGCTCGACATCGACGGCATCGGCCCCGGCCGGCGTGCCGACGATCTGGGCTGCCTGCTCGCCCACCTGTCCACGATCCAGCGGATGGACGTCGCCCAGGCCGTCCACCTGCAGCGGCTGCTGGAGGAGTGGACGCCGGTGTTCGACCGCCGGGTCGACCCGACCGAGCTACGGCTGCGCGCCGCCGGGGTCGCGATCAGCCTGGCGACCGGGCCGCACCGCAGCCAGGAGGCGAACTGGCAGCAGGAGACGGTGGCCATCGTGAGCGCCGCCGAGGCCCTGGTCCGGCAGGTCGGCTGACGCCGCCGGGCCCCGCTCCGATGACCCGGTGGGTGACCCGCCCCGGTGACCCGATTGTGGGATTCCTCACAGCCGGGTCCCGGTCACCCGGGACGGTGCGGACAAGAGGGGGGATCGCCCGTACAGCCCGGAAGTGGCCCCGGTAGGCTCAGCCGCATGAGTGGAATTGGTGAGACCGAAACCGGGACTCCCTTCGCGGCTGTGTACTCGGCTGACGCGCTGGACGGTTGGGATCCGGCCAGCAAGCTGGGCAACCCCGGGGAGTACCCCTTCACACGCGGTGTGTACCCCAAGATGTACACGACCCGCCCCTGGACGATGCGTCAGTACGCGGGCTTCGGCAATGCGCGTGAATCGAACGAGCGCTACAAGGAACTGATCGCGAACGGGACGATGGGCCTCTCGGTGGCCTTCGACCTGCCGACGCAGATGGGCTACGACTCCGACGCGGCGATCTCCAAGGGCGAGGTCGGCAAGGTCGGTGTGGCCATCGATTCCATCGACGACATGCGCGTCCTGTTCGACGGCATCGACCTGGGCAAGGTCTCGACCTCGATGACCATCAACGCCCCGGCCGCCGTCCTGCTGCTGCTCTACCAGCTGGTGGCCGAGGAGCAGGGCACCACTGCCGACAAGCTCACCGGCACCATCCAGAACGACGTGCTGAAGGAGTACATCGCCCGCGGCACGTACATCTTCCCGCCGTCCCCGTCGCTGCGGCTGATCTCCGACATCTTCGCGTACTGCCACGACAACATCCCGAAGTGGAACACCATCTCCATCTCGGGCTACCACATGGCCGAGGCGGGCGCCACGCCGGCGCAGGAGGTCGCGTTCACCCTGGCCGACGGCATCGCGTACGTCGAGGCGGCGACCAAGGCCGGCCTGCAGGTCGACGACTTCGCCCCGCGCCTGTCGTTCTTCTTCGTGGCCCGCACCACCATCATCGAGGAGGTGGCGAAGTTCCGCGCCGCCCGTCGGGTGTGGGCGAAGATCATGAAGGAGCGCTTCGGCGCCGAGAAGCCCAAGTCGCAGATGCTGCGCTTCCACACCCAGACCGCGGGCGTGCAGCTGACCGCTCAGCAGCCCGAGGTGAACCTGGTCCGCGTCGCGGTGCAGGCCCTGGCCGCCACCTTCGGTGGCACCCAGTCGCTGCACACCAACTCCTTCGACGAGGCCATCGCGCTGCCGACGCCGAAGGCCGCGCGCCTCGCGCTGCGTACCCAGCAGGTCATCGCGTACGAGTCCGACGTCTGCAAGACGGTCGACCCGTGGGCCGGTTCGTACGTCGTGGAGCAGCTGACCGACGACCTCGAGGCCGAGATCTGGAAGCTGATCAAGCAGATCGACGACATGGGCGGTGCCGTCAAGGCCATCGAGCAGGGCTTCCAGAAGGGCGAGATCGAGGACTCCGCCTTCGCGTACGCCCAGGGCATCGACTCCGGTGAGCGCGTCCAGGTCGGCGTCAACCGCTTCACCGTCGAGGAGGAGGAGAAGTACGAGCCGCTGCGCGTCGATCCGACGATCGGTGAGCAGCAGGCCGCGCGCCTGACCGAGCTGCGCGCCGGACGCGACAATGCGGCGGTCGATGCCGCGCTGGCGAAGATCAAGGCCGCCGCCGAGGGCTCGGACAACCTGCTCTACCCGATGAAGGAGGCGCTGCAGGCCAAGGCCACCATCGGCGAGGTCTGCAACGCGCTGCGCGGCGTGTGGGGCACCTACACCCCGAGCGACGCGGCCGGCGCCTGAGCCGACCCGTTCCGACGGATCGCCCCGACGGACCGTCCCCAGGGACCGGACCCGACGGGCCGCGCCGACTGCGTCGCCGGACGCCACCGACGGCACTACGGCACCGCCGGACAGCACCGACGGCCGTCACCCCGGATGGGGTGGCGGCCGTCGGCCGTCCCGGCCCGTATCGCCTCGGGCCTGCCGGGCGGCGGCGACGGCGATAGGCTGGGCCAATGACCGCCTCACCCACGACGCCGGAGGTGGATCCCGGTCCCGCCATCGCGGTGGCGACCGCGGCCATCAGTGAGCGGATGATCGCCTTCCGTCGTGACCTGCACGCCCACCCCGAGCTCGGCCATGCCGAGCGCCGGACGACCCAGCGGGTCGCCGAGTCGCTGCTGTCGCTCGGCCTGGAGCCCAAGGTGTTGCCCGTCGGCACCGGCCTCACCTGCGACATCGTCGGCGACGACTGGGAGCCCGGCACGGGCATGGTCGCGCTGCGCGGCGACATGGATGCGCTCCCGCTGACCGACGCCAAGGACGTGACGTACGCGTCGAAGAACCCGGGCGTCACCCACGCCTGCGGCCACGACGTGCACACCACGATCGTCCTCGGGGTCGGCCACGTCCTGGTCCAGCTGCGCCGGCGCGGTCTGCTGCACACCGGGGTGCGGCTGGTCTTCCAGCCGGCCGAGGAGTCCACCCCGAGCGGCGCCCCCGACGTGATCCGGGCCGGCGCACTGCAGGGTGTCCGCGAGGCGTACGCGCTGCACTGCGATCCACGCACCACGGTCGGCCAGATCGCAGTCAAGCGCGGCGCGATCACCTCCGCCGCGGTGAAGGTGAACGTCAACCTGCGCGGGGCCGGCGGCCACACGTCCCGGCCGCACCTGACCGCCGACGTCGTCGGCGCCCTCGGCGCGGTCGTCACCCAGGCGCCGTTCCTGTTGTCGCGCCGGATCGATCCCCGCAGCGGCGCCTCGCTGATCTGGGGCCGGATCGCCGCGGGCAGCGTGGAGAACGCCATCCCCCGCACCGGCGAGCTGGGTGGGACGCTGCGGGTGCTCGACGTGCCCGGATGGAAACAGGCCGTCGCGCTGCTGCCCGGACTGATCACCGGGATCGTCGCGCCGTTCGGGGTCGAGGTGGACGTCGACATCGACCCCGGCATCCCGCCGACGGTCAACGACCCCCGCGGCGTCGCCCGACTGGTCGACGCGGCCGAGCGCCAGCTCGGCCCGCAGTCGGTCGCCCGCACCGCCCAGTCACTGGGCGGGGAGGACTTCGCCTGGATCCTCCAGGCCGTCCCGGGCGCGATGGCCCGGCTGGGCGTCCGCCCCCGCGGCATCGCCGAGGCCGACTGGCCCGACATCCACCAGGCGCGGTTCGACGTCGACGAGGGCTGCATCCCGGTCGGGGTCAAGGTGCTGAGCCGCCTGGCCGCGACGCCGATGCACTATCACCCACGGCCGGAGGGCGCCACGGACGGCAGCCGGGCCGAGGGTGTCCGTGCCGCAGCGCCCGGTCTGCCCGGGGCACTCGGTGTGCCCGGTGGGGATCCCGCCGAGACGGGCGCGGCCCGGCACCCGCAGGACTCGTGATGACCGGCATCGACTGGCCAGCGTTGCAGCACGCGGCGCGGCAGGCCTGCCGGCAGGCGTACGCCCCCTACTCGCGGTTCCCGGTCGGTGCCGCCGCGCTCGTCGACGACGGCCGGACGGTGTCCGGCTGCAACGTCGAGAACTCCTCGTACGGGGTCACCCTCTGCGCCGAGTGCGGCCTGGTGTCCGCCCTCGCGCTCAGCGGTGGGGGCCGGCTCGTCGCTCTGGTCTGTGTCGACGCGACCGGCGGACCCCTGACGCCGTGCGGCCGCTGCCGCCAGCTGCTGTCCGAACATGCCGCCCCCGGGATGCTGGTCCGGAGCGCGGACGGCCCGATCCCGATGTCGGACCTGCTGCCCCGCGCGTTCGGGACCGCCGACCTCGACCGGGTCGCCAACGCTGCCCCGGCACCGGCCGCGCCCGGGGGATCCGCCACACCAGCAGGGTCTGCCGCGGCGTCGGCCGGCGGCGCCCGGCCCGCTCCGGTCCGACGCCTACCCGGCACCGCAACGGCCGCTCCCACCCGGACGGCCGCTCCCACCCGGACGGTCGGCCCGTCAGCCGGAGCGCACCCGACCGCCGTCCCGGGGCCGGACGCCCCGTACGACCCGGCCCGACATCCGTACGATCACCATGACGACCGTGTGTCCGACGCGGCGCCCGCCTCACCGGACACCTTCGACCCCGAGGACTTCCAGTGACCTCCACGGCGCCTGCCGACCCCCGCACCGGCTCCCCCCGCACCCTTGACCGGACCCGGTTGCGGGACCTGCCCAAGGTGGCCCTGCACGACCACCTCGACGGTGGTCTGCGGCCGCGGACGCTGCTGGAACTGGCCGCCGAGGTCGGTCACCCGCTGCCCGCGGACACCCCCGCAGCACTCGCGGACTGGTTCTTCGAGGCGGCGAACTCGGGCTCCCTGGAGCGCTACCTCGAGACGTTCGAGCACACGGTCGCGGCGATGCAGACCGAGGCGGCGCTGCACCGGGTGGCGTACGAGTTCGTCCTCGATCAGGTCGACGACGGTGTGGTGTACGCAGAGGCCCGCTGGGCCCCCGAACAGCACCAGCGCCGTGGCCTGACCCTGGCCGCCGCGGTCCGGGCCGTCGGGGACGGACTCAAGGACGGGATGGCCGCCGCGCGCCGCGACGGGCACCCGATCATCGTCCGCCAGCTGCTCACCGCGATGCGGCACGCCGACCGCGGCCTGGAGATCGCCGAACTCACCGCACGCCACGAGGAGGACCTCGTCGCCGGGTTCGACATCGCCGGGGCCGAGGCGGGCTTCCCCCCGAGCCGCCAGCTCGACGCCTTCCGGTACCTGGAGCACGAGGGCGTCCCGTACACCATCCACGCCGGGGAGGCGGTCGGCCCCGAGTCGGTCCGCGAGGCCGTCGAGGTCTGCCACGCCAGCCGCATCGGACACGGCGTACGGCTGATCGAGGACATCGACCTGACCGGGCCCGAGCCGGTGCTCGGCGAGACCGCCGCCCTCGTCCGCGACGCCCGGATCCCGCTGGAGGTGTGCCCCTCGTCGAACCTGCAGACCGGGGTCGCCGCCACGATGGCCGACCATCCGGTGGACCGGCTGCACCGGCTCGGTTTCGAGGTGACGATCTCCTGCGACAACCGGCTGGTCAGCCGGACGACGCTGAGCCGGGAGTACGCGCTGCTGGTGGAGACCTTCGGCTGGACCCTCGATGACGTCCGGACCACCGTGGACCGGGCCGTTCGCGCCGCATTCGTCGACGATGACACCCGGGAGCGCATCGCCGGTCGGGTCGACCGGACCTGGCCGCACTGACCTGTCCCCGGGGGGCGCCGCGGGTCGGGCCCGGGCGGTAAGAGTCGTCGACGGACCCTGGTCGGCTCGGAGCACTTCGGTCCGGAACACTTCGTTTCGACCGACCGGCCATTGGCGGTCGAGGAGCCCGGAGTGATCCGGGTCAGCCGCCGTGGCGGGCCGGTCGCGACCCGTCTCCGAGGGTGGCGGTGCTGCCGGAGAGCTCGGTGATCGCGGCGGCCAGGGCCGGGCGGGCGGCGTCGGTGACGATCACCGGCCAGCGTCGGGTCGGCAGGCCGGTGGGGGAGATCTCGAGATAGCTTCCCGAGCGGTGCAGCCAGGTCAGCGCGAACGCTCCCCAGTCACGGGAGATGGGCTCGGCCCCCTCGCCGGGGTCGAGGTGCAGGCCCTCGCGGTCGAGGGTGAACAGCACCGGTGAGCCGCTGTCGCTGATCGCGTGGTGCTGCTTCTGGCGGAAGGACCAGCCGGCGCCGATGCCCAGCAGCACCAGGAGGCACCCGGGGACCAGACTGGTCTGGCGTTCCCCGACGAGGGCTGCGACGATCAGCCACACCCCGCCACCGATGCCGATGAGCACCGAGCCGATCAGCCCGATCCGGCCGTTGCGCCGCATGTCCGCCCACCGTTTGCGGTCGATGTGCACGACGAAGCTGTCCATGGCCCGAGTATGTCAGTCCATAGCCCGTGGAGGAGGATCTCGGGCCCCGGTCCTCTCTTCGTGGGGAGGATCTCGGGCCCCGGTCCTCTGTTCGTGGTGCGGATCCCGAGGCCCTGGCCGTCCGTCCGTGGTGCGGATCCCGGCCCGGGTCCTCCGTCCGAGGAGCGGATCTTTGGGGCCCCGGCCGTCGCCTGTCCGCCGCTCGGGTGGGCCGTGGGGAGGAGCCGTCGTGGCCGGCGCGGTGACCGTATCGCCGGCGTCAGGGCCCGAGCGGTGGGCGATATCGTGGGGCCCATGACTTCATCCCGTGTGCTGACCGCTGTTGCCTGGCCGTACGCGAACGGACCTCGCCACATCGGCCACGTGTCCGGCTTCGGCGTACCCTCCGATGTCTACTCGCGGTACATGCGGATGAGCGGTCACCAGGTGCTGATGGTCTCCGGCACCGACGAGCACGGCACCCCGATCTCGGTGCAGGCGGAGAAGGAGGGCGTCCCCGTCCGCGAGCTCGCCGACAAGTACAACCGGGTCATCGTCGAGGACCTGCAGGGGCTCGGCCTGTCGTACGACCTGTTCACCCGGACCACGACGAAGAACCATTACCGCGTGACCCAGGAGATGTTCCTCTCGCTGCACCGCAACGGTTACGTCGTGGCCAGGCCGACCCGTGGGGCGATCAGCCCGTCGACGGGGCGTACGCTGCCCGACCGCTACATCGAGGGCACCTGCCCGATCTGCGGCTACGCGAGCGCCCGCGGCGACCAGTGTGACAACTGCGGCAACCAGCTCGACCCGATCGACCTGATCGACCCGCGCTCCCGGATCAACGGTGAGACGCCACAGTTCGTCGAGACCGAGCACTTCTTCCTCGACCTGCCGGCGCTGGCCGAGTCGCTCACCGAGTGGCTCAAGACCCGCGAGGACTGGCGGCCGAACGTGATCAAGTTCTCCCAGCACCTGATCGACGACCTGAAGCCGCGGGCGATCACCCGCGACCTCGACTGGGGCGTGCCGGTGCCGCTGGACGGCTGGCGTGACGAGCCGATGAAGCGGCTGTACGTGTGGTTCGACGCCGTGATCGGCTACCTGTCGGCGAGCATCGAGTGGGCGGCCCGGACCGGTGACCCGGACGCCTGGCAGTCCTGGTGGCTCGATCCGGAGACCACCGCCTCCTACTTCATGGGCAAGGACAACATCGTCTTCCACTCGGTCATCTGGCCCGGGATCCTGCTCGGCCACAACGGTCAGGGCGACCACGGTGGCGAGCCGGGGACCTTCGGCGTGCTCGACCTGCCGACCGAGGTCGTCTCCTCGGAGTACCTGACGATGAGCGGGTCGAAGTTCTCCTCGTCGCGCGGTCACGTGATCTACGTGGGTGACTTCCTGCGGGAGTTCGGCCCGGACGCGCTGCGCTACTTCATCGCCGTCGCCGGCCCGGAGAACCAGGACACCGACTTCACCTGGGAGGAGTTCGTCCGCCGCAACAACACCGAGCTCGCCGCCCAGTGGGGCAACCTCGTCAACCGGGCCGTGTCGATGGCCTGGAAGAACGTCGGCGCGATCCCGCAGCCGGGTGAGCTGCAGGACGTGGACCGTACGCTCCTCGACGCCTCCCGGGCCGCGTTCGACGTGGTCGGTGAGGCGCTGTCGCACAGCCACTTCAAGCACGGCATCGGTGAGGTGATGCGGATCGTCGGCCTGGCGAACCAGTACCTCTCCGAGACCGAGCCGTGGAAGCTCAAGGACGACCCGTCCCGGCGCGACACCGTGCTGTGGACAGTGCTCCAGGTGGTGTCGGACTGCAACGTGATGTTCACCCCGTTCATGCCGCACTCGGCGCAGAAGATCTACCAGATGCTCGGCGGCGAGGGTGTCTGGGCAGCGCTGCCGCAACTCCGTACGGTCAGCGAGGACGGTGGCCCGGACTACCCGGTGCTGATGGGCGACTACGCGTCCGCGGCGGCGGTGTGGGCCTCCCGGCCGATCGTCCCGGGCACCCCGCTGGCCAAGCCGGAACCGCTCTACGCCAAGCTGGACGACAAGCTGGCCGAGACCGGCCCGGAGTGGGCACCGATCGAGCACGAGGGCTGAGCGGCCCCCGGCTCCGCTGCAACGTGCCCGGTCCAGGGTCAGCGAGGGGTACGTCCCCGCTACGTCGCCCCGGGTGACGTGCCCGGCTCGGCATCGGTGCGGCGGGTGATGTGCCCGGCTCAGCATCGGCGCGGGAAACGTTGTCGCGGACGTTGTTGAGGTCCCGCGGATACCTGGGGGACCGCGAGAACGTTCCAAGGTCCGCGGGGACTGCGCAGGGGGGTCGGGGGAGGCAAAGGGCCCCGGGAAGACAGAGGGCCCAGGGAAGACGGAGGCACCAGAGGGAGGTGACACCCCACGAGCCCCCCGGTGGTGTTGTCCATTCTGCCGATACGTTGTCCGGGTTGTTGTCACCGGCGTGTCGGCCCGGCGTGGCGGCTGGGATGGGCGTGTGAACACCGAGAGGCCCTACCCTCCGTACCCTGACCTCCCCACGGGACTGCTGCTGACACCGCAGACCGCTGCCGCCCTGGGGCTCGATGCCCATGGCCTGCGTGCGGCGTGCCGGGCCGGGCGGCTCACCCAGCTGCGGCGTGGGGTCTACGCCGACGTGGCCGACCTGGATCCGGTCGAACGACATCGCCTGCGGATCATCGCCGCCAAGGAACACCTCGACCCGTCTGCCGTGCTCAGCCATGTGTCGGCGGCGGTCTGGCATGGCCTCGAGGTGCCCTGGGACATCATCGACGACCGCGTGCACATCACCCGCGGCACCGCTGGCGGCAGCATCCGGGACCGGCTGGCCACGCACACCGGTCCGTTGCCTGCTGACGAGTGGACGGTCATCGACGGCCTGCGCGTGACCACCGTGGCGCGGTCGGTCGTCGACCTGGCCCGGGTCAGCGACGTGAGAGACGCCGCGGCGCTGGCGGACCATGCCCTGCGCCGGCACGGTGGGGAAGCACAACGCGCCGACATGGAACGGATCGTGCACCGGTCCGGGCGGCGTCGCGGTGTCGACCGGGCGCGCTGGGTGGCCGGATTCGCCGACGCCCGTGCGGAGAACGGCGGTGAATCGGCCTGCCGGGTGGTGCTGGCGTCCCTGGGTATCCCCGCTCCGGAACTGCAGTTCGAGGTACGTACGGCCAGGGGTGCCCTGATCGGGCGGGCGGACTTCGCCTGGCCCCAGTGCCGGACGCTGGGGGAGTTCGACGGCCGCGTGAAATACCTGCAGCTGCCCAGGGCCCAGGGGGAGGACCCGGGGCAGGTCGTGTTCCGGGAGAAGCGCCGGGAGGACCGATTGCGCGCCGCCGATTGGGAGGTGGTGCGATGGACCTGGGAGGACCTCGAACGCCCGGACCTGATGAGGCAGGAGCTGCTGAAGGCCTTCCAGCGTGGTCAGCAGCGGCTCCGGGTCTGAGCCTCCGAGCCTCGAAGTCGATCCGACCGATCCGACCGATCCGCGGACGTTGGTGAGCTCCCGCGGACACCCAGGTATCCGCGGGAACGCCTTAGGGTCCGCGGGAACTCGGCGGCAGCTCCTGAGGGTCCGCGGGAACGCCTGAGGGTCCGCGGGACTCGGCGGCAGTTCCTGAGAGTCCGCGAGAACATCACAGGGCCCGCGGTGCCGCCGGCAGTTTGCACTGGGTCCGCGGTGACGCCGGCAGTTTGCACTGGGCCCGCGGGGACGCCGGCAGTTTGCACCGGCCCCCGGGAACGCCGCGTGCAAGCCCCGACGCGTCCGCGCGGATGGGACGCTCAGGCCGCGACCCGGGTCCGGGCCCGCTCGACCTGGCCCAGCAGCGCCATGGCGACACCGGCGACGATGATCGAGCCGACCGAGGAGCCGAGCCAGCCGGGCGCGGTGAAGTGGATCGCCTGCGCCAGGGCCTTCCAGAGCGCGGACCAGCCGGGCACGTCCCCGGGGTAGATCAGCTGGTAGGCGAGGAACCCGCACAGCCAGGCGGCGACCGGCGGCCAGCGGAAGGGGGCCCGGTCCGAGACGTCCCAGTGGCCGCGCCGGATCAACGCGAAGTCGACCACGGCGACGGTGAAGAGCGGCACGAAGACCGAGCCGATCAGGTACAGGAAGCTCTGGTACCGGGAGAAGTCCATCAGGCCGGCCAGCAGCGTGCAGATGATGCCGATCCCGATCGACAGCCACCGGCGGTCGATGTTCGGGGCGAGGTTGTGCACCGACATCGTCGTCGAATAGATGTTCGCGAACGCCTCGTCCACCTCGTCGACCATCAGGATGAACAGCGCGACACCACCGGCCGGCAGCCCGACGAGCGCACCGATCAGCTTCGCGTCGGACAGGTCACCGGCGAGGTGGGCGATGGCGAACACGCCGAGGGCGTAGTACGCGATCGCGGCCAGTCCGTAGCCCGCGGCCGCGCCGGTGAACGCCGCGCGGGTGGACCGCGAGTGCCGCGAGTAGTCGGAGGCCAGCGGGGCGAACGACACCACACCCGCGACGGCGAGGTCGACGGCCGGCCAGAAGCCGATCACGCCGGACCGGTCGATCGGGCGCACCGGCTGGCGCAGCACCATCACGAACAGGTACACCGAGCAGGCGATCACCAGCCACACCATGATCGTCCGCAGCAGCTTCACCGAGCCGAGGGGACGTACGGCCATCGTCGTGGTGACGGCCCCGGCCAGCAGCACGAACGGCCAGCGCCACTGTGCACCGAGGATGGTCGCCGCGGTGGTGGAGATGACGATCAGCTCCATCGTGCCCCAGCCGATGTTCTGCAGGATGTTCAGGACGGTCGGCACGGTCGAGCCGCGGCGGCCGAGCAGGCCGCGCAGGGCGACCATCGACGGCGCACCGGTGATCGAGCCGAAGGTGGCCGCCCCGCCCAGGATGACCGCGCCGATCGTGCAGCCCACGACGGTGGCGAGCAGACCCAGGCCGACCGAGCCGACCGACAGGCCGATCAGGGCGCCGGTGAGCGGGCCGAAGAGCGAGATCCCGAGGTTGGCCCACAGGGCGGTCTGGGCCCAGGCCCCGAGCGTACGGGGTGGCTCGGTGCTCAGGGTGAGAGGTGCCTCGACGGGCCCGGCATCGGTCCCGGAGGTCGACAATTGCGATGTTTCGACAGACATGTGTGTCAGCTCCCTACGCCGGCATGATCCGGTCAGGTTCGTCCGGTCGGCCGACCAGCCCCGTGAGGCACTCGACCCTCTCAGCCCGCCGTGTGGCGCGGACTCCCGGGATATGGAATGGGCGCAGAGTATCACGCGCCCCCGAATGACGGAGTATGTGATTGAAATCACGCACTCCTGTGTGCTGGATGTGTTGACCTGTGAGCCTGCTGACAGTCACTCTCTATGCACAACCAACGGGGCCCTGACCCCGCTGATTCACGAGGAGCGACAATGACGCCGCACACCCATCCGCCCCATTTCGGCGACCAGCCGGAAGTGGAGGCCAACCTCCCCCAGCACCACGCACCTCTCCCGGAGATCTGGGACAAGGACCGTGAGGGGCACCACGATCTCGAGGGCATCGACTTCATCGCTGTCCAGAACTCTGCGGAGTACCGCGAGCTGCGCAGCGCCCACGTCAACTTCGCCTTTCCGATGGTGATCATGTTCGTGGGGTACTACTTCGTCTTCGTCCTGCTGGCGACGTACGCGCCGGCCTTCATGGGGGCCCGCATCGGCGCCAGCTACATCCCCTGGGGGGTGCCGCTCGGTCTGGTGGCCTTCGCCAGCACCTGGTACGTGACGTGGGCCTACGTCCGCCACGCCAACAAGAACCTCGACCCCCGTTCCACGGCCCTGCGTGAGCGCCTGGAGAAGAAGGCGGCCCTCTGATGCTGACCCTGCTCGAGACCGCCAAGACCGCCCAGTTCGGCAACCCGGTCATCAACATCTCCATCTTCTGTGTCTTCGTCATCGCGACGATGGGTGTGGTCATCGCCGTCAGCCGCAACGCCGACAAGAAGGCCGCGGCCAGCTTCTACACCGGCGGCGGCGCCTTCTCGGGTCGTCAGAACGGCCTGGCGATCACCGGTGACTACCTGTCGGCGGCCGCCTTCCTCGGCGTCACCGGCGCCATCGCCATCAACGGCTTCGACGGCTTCCTCTACTCCGTCGGCTTCTTCGTCGCCTGGATCATCGCGCTGACGCTGGTCGCCGAGCCGCTGCGCAACACCGGCCGCTACACGATGGCCGACGTGCTGTCGTTCCGGATGGACGCCAGGCCGGTCCGCACCGCTGCGGCGATCTCCACCCTGGTGATCTCGTTCGTGTACCTGCTGGCCCAGATGGCCGGCGCGGGCGGCCTGGTCGCCCTGCTGCTCGGCATCAAGTCGACGATCGGGCAGAACCTGGTCATCGGCGTCGTGGGCGTCATCATGATCGCGTACGTCCTGATCGGCGGCATGAAGGGCACCACCTGGGTGCAGATGATCAAGGCCGTGCTGCTGGTCTCCGGCGCGACGATCATGGCCATCTGGGTCCTCGTCTACGCCAACTTCAATGTCTCCCATCTGCTGCGCGACGCCATCGCCCACCACACCGGCGGCGAGGCGATCCTCAAGCCGGGCCTGCAGTACGGCAAGGACTGGGCGACCAAGCTGTCGTTCATCTCACTGGCCATCGCCCTGGTCACCGGCCCGTCCGGTCTGCCGCACGTGCTGATGCGCTTCTACACCGTGCCGACCGCCAAGGAGGCCCGCCGCTCGGCGGTCTGGGCGATCAACCTGGTCGGCCTGTTCTTCATCGTCACCTTCATCCTCGGCTACGGCGCCATCTGGCTCGTCGGCCAGAGCGGCGGCGGGATGGGCAACACGATCATCAACGGCGCCCCGGGCAAGGCCAACGCGGCGGCTCCGCTGCTCGCGCTGCAGCTCGGCGGCGAGATCATGATGGGGGTCATCTCCGGCATCGCCTTCGCGACCATCCTGGCCGTGGTCGCCGGCCTGACCATCACCGCCTCGGCGTCCTTCGCCCACGACATCTACAACAACGTGCTGAAGGGCGGCAAGGTCGACGCCGCCTCCGAGGTCAGGGTGGCGCGGATCACCTCGGTGATCATCGGCATCCTCGCGGTGGTCGGTGGCATCTTCGCCAACGGCCAGAACATCGCCTTCCTGATCTCGCTCGCCTTCGGCGTCGCGGCCGCTGCCAACCTGCCGGCGATCCTGTTCACCCTCTACTGGCGTGAGTTCAACACCCGCGGCTCGGTCTGGTCGATCTACACCGGCCTGATCACCTCGGTCGTGCTGATCGCCTTCTCGCCGGCCATCTCGGGCAACAAGTCCGCGTTCTTCCCGAACGCCGACTTCGTCTGGTTCCCGCTGACCAACCCGACGATCGTCGCCCTGCCGTTGGCGTTCGTCATGGGGTGGCTCGGCACCGTCACCGCCAGGAACAAGGCCGACAAGGCCCTGCAGGCCGAGATGGAGGTCCGCTCGATGACCGGTCTGGGCGCCGGCGAGGCCATCGTCCACTGAGGCGTGCTCGTCCGCTGGCGATGTTCCTCTGCTGAGGCTGCTCGTCCGCTCCTCGTCCTCGGCCGGGCCCGGATCGTTCGCGATCCGGGCCCGGCCGCGTGACCGTACGGTCAGCGGTCCCGGCGTGGGCCCTCGGGCGGCCCGGCGCCGCCCGGGCCGGTGTCGGTCTGCCTGTGGCGTGTCAGCGTGGTCGTGTCGGGGCTCGCTGTCCAGGTGTGCCGGCCCGGTCCGGTCGGCGTGGCTCGGTCCGGTCGGCGTGGCCCGGTGTGATCAGCCCAGGGCGAGCACCGCGCGGATCTGCTCGCGGACCCGGTCGAGTCGTCGGGCCGCCACGGCGCGGGCGACGGTGAGATCGGTTGATTCGGCGGCGGAGAGGCGTACCTGCAGGTAGCACTTCAGCTTCGGCTCGGTGCCGGAGGGGCGGACGACCACCCGGACCGTCGGGCCCTCGAGCAGGATCGCATCGGTCGGCGGGAGCGCGCCGCCGGGGCGGGCCAGGTCAGTGACCGTCACCGCCTCGCCGGCCAGGTCGCCGGGCGGCGCGGTCCGCAGCCGGCCCATCGCCGCGGCGATCGCGGCGGCGTCGGAGGTGCGGACCGCCCACTGGTCGGTGGCGTGCAGCCCGTGGGTCCGCATCACCTCGTCGAGCAGGTCGAGCAGCGTACGTCCCTCGGCGGCGAGCCGTCCGGCGAGGTCGAGCACCCGGACCAGAGTGGTGATGCCGTCCTTGTCGGCCACCGCCGCCGGGTCGCAGCAGTACCCGATCGCCTCCTCGTAACCGAACACCAGCCCGGGCACCCGCCCGATCCACTTGAAGCCCGTCAGTGTCGTGACGTACGGCTGGCCCGCGGCAGCCGACATCGTGCTCAGCAGGGTGGACGAGACCACCGAGGCGGCGTACGTCCCGCGGGCCCCCCGGCCCAACAGATCGGCCGCCAGCAGCGCCCCCAGCTCGTCGCCCCGCAGCACCCGCCAGCCCTCCGGGGCGGGCAGGGCGATCGCGCACCGGTCGGCGTCCGGGTCGTTGGCGATGATCAGGTCGGCGTCGGACCGGGTCGCCGTGGCGATCGCGAGGTCCAGCGCGCCGGGCTCCTCGGGGTTCGGGAAGGGCAGGGTCGGGAAGTCGGGGTCGGGCTGCAGTTGCTCGGCCACCGCCGTCGGCAGCGGGAGGCCGGCGGCCGCCAGCACGCGCGCCACGGTCGCCCAGCCGACACCGTGCATCGCGGTGTACACCCAGCGCAGCGCGGTTCGTGGCACCCCGGGGGCAGCCGTGTCGGTCAGCAGTGACGCCGCCCGCGCCACGTACGCGTCGAGCAGGCCGGGCTCGGCCGGCTGCCAGCCGGTGTCCCGGGGGAGCGCGGCCACCGGTCTGGTGCCGGCCTCGGCGATCCGGTCGGCGATCTCGGCATCGGCCGGGGGGACGATCTGCGACCCGTCGCCGAGGTAGACCTTGTAGCCGTTGTCCGTGGCCGGGTTGTGTGAGGCGGTGACGACGACGGCGGCCACGCAGCCCAGCGCGCGGATGCCGTACGCGATGACCGGGGTGGGGATCGGCTGCTCGACCAGCACCGCCGCCAGGCCGTGACCGGCGATGATCTCGGCGGTGTCGCGGGCGAAGTCGCCGGAGCGGTGCCGGGCGTCGTGCCCGATCAGCACCTTGCCGCCGGCGTGACCGGTGTCGAGGAGATAGCGGGCGAGCCCGGCGGCCGCCCGGCTGACGACCACCCGGTTCATCCGGGCCGGGCCGGGGCCCAGTGGCCCGCGCAGCCCGGCGGTGCCGAACTCCAGCTGACCGGCGAAGGCGGACCGGAGCTCGTCGAGGGCCGGCGCGTCCCCGGTCCGGGCGGCGGCGAGGAGGGCGTCCAGCTCGGCAGCCGTCCGCGGGTCGGGGTCGTCCGCCCGCCAGGCGGCGGCCCGGGCGAACAGTCCGTCCTCGGCGTCGTCCGAGCGGCCGGTGCCCGGCGCGCTCACAGCACCGCCATCAGGTCGGCGAGCAGTGCCCGCAGCTGTGGCCCGGCCGCGGCGCCGGCGGCGAGCACCTCGGCGTGGGCGAGCGGGCGGGCGGAGACCCCGGCGGCGAGGTTGGTGACCAGGGACAGCCCGAGGACCTCCATGCCCTTCTCCCGCGCCGCGATCGTCTCCAGCGCGGTCGACATCCCGACCAGGTCACCGCCGATCCGGCGGGCGTACTCGACCTCGGCCGGGGTCTCGTACTGCGGGCCGCGGAACTGCACGTACACGCCCTCCGGGACGCCCGGGCGGAGGGCCGCAAGGGTCGCCCGGAGCCGGGGGGAGTAGGCGTCGGACATGCTCACGAACGAGGGGCCCTGCAGGGGAGTGGTGCCGGTGAGGTTGATGTGGTCGCGCAGCGCCACCACGGTGCCCGGCCCCCAGTCGGTCCGGGTCGACCCGCACCCGTTGGTCAGCACCAGCGTCCGGGCGCCGGCTGCGGCCGCCGTCCGGACGCCGTGGACGACCGCGTCGACCCCGAGGCCCTCGTAGAGGTGCGTCCGCCCGGTGAACAGCAGGGCGACGGCATCGGTCACGGTCCGGACCGCGGCCACCTCACCCCCGTGGCCCTCGACCACCGGCGCCCGGAAACCCGGCAGATCGGCCAGTCGGACGCTCGCCAGTTCCGTCCCGAGGGCATCGCGCCCGGCGGACCAGCCCGACCCGAGGACCACCGCCAGGTCGGCCCGGTCGATCCCCAGCGCGGCGAGCAGGGCGGTGGCGGCGCGGCTGGCGAGATCGTCGGGTGTGGCGGCGTCGGGCATCGTCGCGTCGGGCGGGGTCATGGCGGGGGAGTCGGCGCCCGGGATCTGGTGGGTCTCGCTCATAGCGGTGAGTCTGTCACGCCGGCCCCCGCTGTGCGGCAGGGGTGACCGGCGTCGTACGGCTGGGGCGACCGGCATTGTGTGGCTGGGGCGGCAGGCTCGCCCGGGTCGTTCGGCCGGGACCACGGGGCGGCCGGAGCGTACGGGCTGAAACCTGCGATCCGCGTCACGGCACCGGGACGGCCCACGAGGCCGCGCCGGAGCGTACCTCATGGAAGAATGCCCGATGTGACCAAGGTTGTGATCATCGGTGGAGGACCAGGCGGATACGAAGCGGCCCTCGTGGGGGCCCAGCTCGGCGGGGAGGTGACCCTGGTCGACAGCGACGGCATCGGCGGATCCGCCGTGCTCACGGACTGCGTCCCGTCCAAGACCCTGATCGCGACGTCGAACGTCATGTCGACGATGGAACAGGCCTCCGGCCAGGGACTGAACACCCCCGGGGGCGACGAGGACCTCACCGGCACGGTGTGCACCGACCTCGGGGCGGTGAACACCCGGGTCATCCACCTGGCCGAGGCGCAGTCCGGCGACATCGCGACCCGGCTGGTCGAGGAGGGCGTACGGATCGTCCGCGGCCGTGGCCGCCTGGACGGCACCCACACGGTGGTGGCGACCACCGAGTTCGGTGAGGAGCGCCTGGAGGCGGACGTCATCCTGGTCTGCACCGGTGCCCACCCCCGGGTCCTGCCGGACGCCGTTCCCGACGGGGAGCGCATCCTCGACTGGACCCAGGTGTACAACCTCACCGAGCTCCCGGAGCACCTGATCGTCGTCGGCTCCGGCGTCACCGGTGCCGAGTTCGCCAACGCGTACGACGCGCTGGGCGTGCCGGTCACGCTCGTCTCGTCGCGCGACATGGTGCTGCCCGGCGAGGACCCGGACGCCGCCCGGGTGCTGCAGGACGTCTTCGAGCGCCGCGGCATCACCATCATCAGCCGCGCCCGTGCGGTGTCGGCCCGACGCGAGGGCGACGGCGTGGTCGTCGGCCTGGAGGACGGCCGTGAGGTGTCCGGCTCGCACGTCCTGATGGCCGTCGGGTCGATCCCGAACACCGCGGAGATGGGTCTGGAGGAGGCCGGCGTCACGCTGGACAAGCGGGGCTACGTGGCCGTGGACAAGGTCTCGCGCACTTCGGCCCGCGGGGTGTACGCCGCCGGCGACTGCACCGGTGTTTTCGCCCTCGCCTCGGTCGCCGCCATGCAGGGGCGGATCGCGATGTGGCACGCCCTCGGTGACGCCGTCCCGCTGCTGCGTCAGGAGACCATCGCCTCGAACATCTTCACCGCCCCGGAGATCGCCACCGTCGGTGTCACCCAGAAGGACATCGACGAGGGCCGCTCGGGTGCCGACGCGGTGATGATGCCGCTGGCGTCGAACGCCCGGGCCAAGATGCAGGGCTTCACCGACGGGTTCGTGAAGCTGTTCTGCCTGCCGATCACCGGGATCATCGTCGGTGGCGTGATCGTCGCCCCGACGGCCTCCGAGCTCATCCACGCCGTCTCGCTCGCGGTTGCGCAGGGGATCAACGTCGACGAGTTCGCCCAGGCCTTCACCGTCTATCCGTCACTGTCCGGTTCGGTGGCCGAGGCCGCGCGTCGGCTGCACAACCACGGGAAGAATGCGACGGCGCTGACCACCTAGGTGGGCCGTTCCCGGCAGCAACTGGCCTGGCACCCCGCGACCGGCGGGTGCCAGGCCATTTCTGTCGAGATGTTCCGGGCCGAGGTGCTCGCTCGGACCGTACGCATCCGAGCTGACGTGCTCGCTCGGACCGTACACATCCGGACGTGCGGGCAATGACAGACCGCGTGTACCGGCCGGGCACCTGTACCGGCCGGGAATGCGTACCGGCCGGGAATGCGTACCGGGCTGCAGGGTCCGGGCATGCGTACGGGCCGCCGTCCGGGTCCTCGGGAGAGGACGGGACGGCGGCCCGTACGTACGGTGATCGGGGGTGACCCGGTCAGCCGACCGGCCGGCTCACTCGGCGTCGATGATCTCGCACATCACCTCGCCGGACTGGACGCTCTGACCACCCGCGACGGCCAGGCCGGTGACGATGCCGGTGCGGTGGGCGTTGATGGGCTGCTCCATCTTCATCGCCTCCAGCACCACGACCAGGTCACCCTCGTGGACCTCCTGGCCGTCGGCGACGGCGACCTTGACCACGGTGCCCTGCATCGGCGCGGTCACGGAGTTGCCGGAGGCCTCCTTGACTGCCGACTTGGACTTCTGCCGCTTCGGCTTCTTGGCCGCGGTCGAGCCGCCGCCCAGGGTGCCCAGGCCGGCCGGCAGGCTGACCTCGACACGCTTGCCGTTGACCTCGACGACGACGGTGCGCTTCTCCTCGGCCTCGGCGGCCTCGCCCGGAGCGCCCTCGTACTGCGGGATCTGGTTGTCGAACTCGGTCTCGATCCAGCGGGTGTGCACCCGGAAGGAGCCGTCGGCCGCGGTGAAGGCCGGGTCCTCGATGACCGTGCGGTGGAACGGGATGGCGGTCGGCATGCCCTCGAGGACCAGCTCCTCCAGGGCGCGCCGGGAGCGCTGCAGCGCCTGCTCGCGGGTGGCGCCGGTGACGATCAGCTTGCCGACCAGGGAGTCGAACGAGCCGGGGACGGTCATGCCCTTGCGGTAGCCGTCGTCGAAGCGCACGCCCGGGCCCTGCGGGGCGACGAACTCGGTGACGGTGCCCGGCGCCGGCATGAAGTTGCGGCCCGGGTCCTCGGCGTTGATGCGGAACTCGAAGGAGTGGCCGCGCAGCTGCGGGTCGCCGTAGCCGAGCTCCTCGCCGTTGGCGATGCGGAACATCTCGCGGACCAGGTCGAGGCCGGCGACCTCCTCGGACACCGGGTGCTCCACCTGGAGCCGGGTGTTGACCTCGAGGAAGGAGATCATGCCGTCCTGGCCGACGAGGAACTCACAGGTGCCGGCGCCGACGTAGCCCGCCTCGCGCAGGATCGCCTTGGAGGACTCGTACAGGCGGTTCAGCTGGTCCTCGCTGAGGAAGGGGGCCGGCGCCTCCTCGACGAGCTTCTGGTGGCGGCGCTGCAGCGAGCAGTCACGGGTGGAGACGACCACGACGTTGCCGTGCTGGTCGGCGAGGCACTGGGTCTCGACGTGGCGCGGCTTGTCGAGGTAACGCTCGACGAAGCACTCGCCGCGGCCGAAGGCGGTGACCGCCTCGCGGGTGGCGGACTCGAAGAGCTCGGGGACCTCGTCCAGGGTGCGGGCGACCTTCAGGCCACGACCGCCGCCGCCGAAGGCCGCCTTGATGGCGATCGGCAGGCCGTTCTCCTTGGCGAACTCGACGACCTCGTCGGCGTTCGCCACCGGGTCGGGCGTGCCGGGAACCAGCGGTGCGCCGACCTTGAGGGCGATGTGGCGGGCGGCGACCTTGTCGCCGAGGTCACGGATCGAGCGGGGGGAGGGGCCGATCCAGATCAGGCCGGCGTCGATGACCGCCTGCGCGAAGTCGGCGTTCTCGGCGAGGAAGCCGTAACCCGGGTGCACGGCGTCGGCACCGCTGCGGCGCGCCACCTCGATGATCTTGCCCATGTCGAGGTACGAATCGGCCGGTGTCGCACCCCCCAGCGCGTAGGCCTCGTCTGCCAGCTTCACGAACAAGGCATCGGCATCCGGCTCGGCGTAGACCGCGACACTGGCGATTCCCTCGTCACGTGCTGCGCGGATCACACGGACCGCGATCTCTCCTCGGTTCGCGATGAGTACCTTGCTGATGGGCACTGTTCCTCCTGGGTTCCACTTTGAACCGCCCGACGGCTCCCGGCCATGACGGCACTGTCAGGCCAGAGTCTAGGGCTTCAGCGTGGCCGGGGAGGGTGCTTGTTCAACCGGGCGACAAGGGGCGTTCCGTACACCGGTGCGATCGGAATCACATCCCGCGCCGTGCCGTGATCGGAGCCCCGAAAGTGTGACCCAGTTCACGGAGGGTTCTGACCACCACCGGGGCGGTCGCCGGGTCCAGATGGAGCGACACGGACTGCTCCGGATGCCCGTCGGCGGCGATCCGGCCCACCGAGGTGCGCAGCCGTTCGATCGAGCCGGCCGAGTACTCGACGATCACATTGAGGCCGGCCTCGGTCGCCATCGGCAGCAGCGGGGAGAGATGGTGCACCACCAGCGGCAGCTCCGGATCGTACGTCCCGACGGCGTGCAGGATCGCCTCGGCGTGGTCCTTGCGGCGGCCGGCCATCCGGGCCAGCGCGCCGCACGGCCGGACGTAGGAGAGCCGGCCCTGCTCGGTGAAGGCCAACGCGTCGACCGCTCCGATCTGGTAGACCAGCTCGGCGTACAGATCCTCGTACGTCTCGTCGAGGTAGCGGTCGCCGCCACCGAGGAAGTCCCGGTAGCTCACCGCGGCCCCGAGGCGGACACCGCCGGCCAGGGCGCGTCGGATCGCGCCGAGGATGACCCGGGGGGTCCCGGCGTGCAGGCCGGCGGGGATGTTGACGCTCGAGACGTACGGCAGCACGGTCTCCTCGTGCCGCAACGCCGCCATGCGGAGGGACTCACCGAACGTCGCATTGAGGTCTAGTTGCACTGCTTCTGCCTTCTCTTCGTGCTCTTCTGCCTTATCCTCGGGCTCAGAAGGGGAGCTTGCGGAAGATCGCCTGCGGGACATGGCGGAGCACCAGCATGATCAGCTGGAAGAGCTTCGGCACCCAGATGACGGAGCGCTGGGTCCGGACCCCTTCGACGACCTCGGCGGCCACCTCCTCCGGGGTCACGGCGAGCGGGGCGGCGCGCAGGCCGGCGGTCATCTTCGACCGGACGAAGCCGGGCCGGACGACGAGGACACCGACGCCGGAGCCGCGCAGGGCCTCGGACATCCCCCGGTAGAAGCCGTCGACGCCGGCCTTGGTGGACCCGTAGACGAAGTTGGACCGGCGGATCCGCTCCCCGGCGACGCTGGACAGCAGGACGATCCGACCGTGGCCCTGGGCCCGCATCCGGTTCGCCAGCAGCACGCCGAGGTGCACCGGCGCGGTGTAGTTGATCTCGGCCATCTCCAGCGCCTGCTCCGGATCCTGCCAGGCGCCCTCCGCGTCCCCCAGCACCCCGAACGCGACCACGGCCATGTCCACGTCATGGCCGGCGAAGGCCTGCTCGATCGTCGCCTCGTGGCTCGCCGCGGCGCGGGCGTCGAAGTCGACCTCCCGGACGCCGACCCCCTCGGCCCGCAGTGCCTCGGCCGCCGCGGTCCGGCGCTCGGTCGGCCGGGCGGCCAGCACCACGTCGAGGGTCGGGCTCTCGGTGGCGTACGCCCGGGCGATCGCCAGGGCGATGTCGGAGGTGCCGCCGAGCAGCAGCAGGGTGCGGGGATTCGCGGTCGCGTCCATCATGTGGGGGCTCCTGGGGTCAGAGGAAGACGGCGAGGCAGATGGTCACCAGCCAGGCCAGGCCGAGTGTGAGGAGCACCCGGTCGTGCAGGACGACGTCCTCGGGGGCGCCGCCCTCACCGCGGTCGATGCGGAACGCGTACTGCAGCATCGCCATGGCGAAAGGGAAGATCGAGATGCCGGCCCACAGGCCCTTGGTGTACCCGCCGAGGCGCTGGTCGAAGGCCCACAGCGAATAGGACATCACCACGGCGACGGCCGCCAGTTCCCAGACGAACTTGAGATAGCTCTCGGTGTAGCCGGCCAGCGACTTGCGGGTGCCCGCCTCCGGACCGAGGTGACGCATCTCGGAATAGCGCTTGCCGGCGACCATGAACATCGAGCCGAACGAGGCGACCAGCAGGAACCACTGGCTGAGCGGGATGTCGCTCGCGACGCCGCCGGCGACGGCCCGCAGCAGGAAGCCGGAGGCCACCACGGCGAGGTCGATGACCGGGAAGTCCTTGAGGAAGTAGGAGTAGAGGAACTGCACCACGACGTACGTCGCCAGCGTGATGCCCAGGCCGAGGGACACCCCGAAGCCGAGGGCCAGACCCCCGATGCCGGTCACCGCGGCGAGCACCCACGCGATCGGGACCGGCAGCTCGCCGGCCGGGATGGGGCGGAACCGCTTCTTCGGGTGCTGGCGGTCCGCCTCGATGTCGTGGATGTCGTTGAGCAGGTAGATGGAGGCGGACACCAGGATGAAGGCCACCATCGCCAGGAGGGTGGACACCAGCACACGGGACTCGCCGATCCGTCCGGCCGCCAGGGGAGCAGCGAGGACGAGAACGTTCTTGACCCACTGCTTCGGCCGCATGGCCCGCAACCAGGCCGGGAGGAGCGGCCGGGAACGAGTGGCCTCAGGGGTCTGGGGGGCGATTCCGGAATCGGGCGTCGAACTCATGATGGCGTCAGCCTACTGCCACAGATCGACCCAGCTGATTCCGAGGCCGCCCAGCAGATCGCGCAGCAGCGGCAGGCTGATGCCGACGACATTGTGCGGGTCCCCCTCGACCCCGGCGACGAAGGCCCCGCCGAGCCCGTCCAGGGTGAACGCCCCGGCGACACGCTGCGGCTCGCCGGTGGCCACGTACGCGTCGATCTCCGCGTCGGTGGGGTCGGCGAAGTGCACCACGGTGCTGCCGACGGCGCTGGCGACGCGCGGCCCGGCACCCTCGGCGGCCCCGGTCGGGTCGGGGCCCGGTGCCGTGCCGGGCGGGGCCTGGTCGGGTGCCGTGGTCGGGGCCTGATCAGGTGCTGCGGGGAGCACCACCACATGGTGGCCGGTGTGCAGCACTCCGGTGGCGCCGCGCATCCGCCGCCAGCGCTCCCGCGCCTCCGCGGCCGAGTGGGGCTTGCCGTACGCGACGCCGTCCATCTCGAGGACCGAGTCGCAGCCGATCACGACGGTGCTGCGACGCCCCGCCCGGGCGGGCTCTTGGGTCGCGGTGCGCCCGCGGGCCAGGTCGTGCTCCCGGGGCAGAGCGTGCTGCCGGGGTACGTCGGCGTCCCTGCGCGTGTCGGCCTCCCGGGGCGCGGCGTCCCCGCGCGTGTCGGTGTCCCGGTCCCGGAGGGCCCGGACCACCGCCTCGGCCTTGAGCCGGGCCAGCAGCGCGGCGAGCGCGGCGGGGCTGGCGGCGGTGACGCCGTCCTCGTCGACGCCGGAGACGATCACGTCGGGAGTGAGACCCGCGGCCCGCAGGGTGGACAGACGAGCCGGGGAGGCCGACCCCAGGACCAGGCGGTGCCCCGATGAGGGGCGCCGGCCCGGTCGCGGAGTGGTCTCCCCGGCTCGGTCGATGGTGGGTGTGTCGGTCACGTCGGACAGGTTAGGCCTGTCGGGCGTGACCCTGGACGGCCTGCCCTAGAACTGGCGCAGGCCCGAGTTCCAGGTCTCCCGGCCGGTCGAGAACGTCCGGCGGATGGCCCGCCAGTACGAGTTGTACCGGGAGTGACGGGGCTGGGTGCCGGTGCCCGGCGTGGCGTCGGGCCCGGCAAGGGCGGCGAGCACCACAGCGATCGCCGCCAGATCCTCCTCCGAGGGATTCCCGCAGGTGACGCGGAAGATCTCGGTGGGCTTCTTCTCGTCGATGTCGGTGCTCACAGCGGGATGTTCCCGTGCTTCTTCGGCGGCATGCTCTCGCGCTTGGTGCGCAGCAGCCGCAGGACGCGGACGATCTCCTGCCGGGTGTCGTGCGGCTGGATGACCTGATCGACGTAGCCACGCTCCGCGGCCACGTACGGGTTGGCCAGCGTGTCGTTGTACTCATCGACCAGCGTCTTGCGCAGCGCGGCCGGGTCGGAGTCGTTGGCCAGCTGCTTGCGGTAGAGGATCTCCACCGCACCGTCGGCGCCCATCACGGCGATCTGGGCGGTCGGCCAGGCGAGGTTGACGTCGGCGCCCAGGTGCTTGGAACCCATCACGTCGTACGCGCCGCCGTAGGCCTTGCGGGTGATGATCGTGATCAGCGGGACGGTCGCCTCGGCGTAGGCGAAGATCAGCTTCGCGCCGCGGCGGATGATGCCGTTCCACTCCTGGTCGGTGCCCGGCAGGAAGCCCGGGGTGTCCTCGAAGGTGACGATCGGGATGTTGAAGCAGTCACAGGTCCGCACGAAGCGGGCGGCCTTCTCCGACGCGTCGATGTCGAGGCAGCCGGCGAACTGCATCGGCTGGTTCGCGACGATGCCGACCGTACGGCCCTCGACCCGGCCGAAGCCGACGACGATGTTCTGCGCGAACAGCTCCTGCACCTCGAGGAATTCCTCGTCGTCCAGGACGGCCTCGATCACCCGGCGGATGTCGTACGGCTGGTTCGGGGAGTCCGGGATCAGCGTGTCCAGGGCGAGGTCGGTCTCGTTGATGGCGAGATCGGCCACCTCGTCGTAGTACGGCGGGTCCTCGAGGTTGTTCTGCGGCAGGTAGGAGACCAGCTCACGGACGTACTCGAGCGCGTCGGCCTCGTCGGCGGCCAGGTAGTGGGCGTTGCCGGACTTGGTGTTGTGGGTGCGGGCACCGCCCAGGTCCTCCAGCGAGACGTCCTCGCCGGTCACGGTCTTGATCACCGCCGGGCCGGTGATGAACATCTGCGAGGTCTGGTCGACCATGATGGTGAAGTCGGTCAGTGCGGGGGAGTACACGTGGCCGCCGGCCGCGGCGCCCATGATCAGCGAGATCTGCGGGATGACACCGGAGGCGAGGGTGTTGCGACGGAAGATCTCGCCGTAGAGGCCCAGGGAGACCACACCCTCCTGGATGCGGGCGCCGCCACCCTCGTTGATGCCGATCAGCGGGCAGCCGGTCTTCAGGGCGAAGTCGATGATCTTGACGATCTTCTCGCCGTACACCTCGCCGAGGGCGCCACCGAAGATGGTCACGTCCTGCGAGAAGATGCACACCGGGCGACCGTGGATGGAGCCGATACCCGTGACCACGCCGTCACCGTACGGACGCCGTGCCTCGAGCCCGAAGGCGTGGGAGCGGTGGCGGGCGAACTGATCCAGCTCGGCGAAGGAGCCCTCGTCGAGCAGGGCCTCGATCCGCTCGCGGGCCGTCTGCTTGCCCCTCGCATGCTGCTTCTCGACAGCTGCGGCAGAGCCGGCGTTGACCGCCTCCTCGATGCGCCGCTTCAGATCCTCGAGTTTCCCTGCTGTCGTGTGGATGTCGACGTCCATACCTTTTGAAACCTTCGCCTCGGGTGCCTACTACGGTGTAGCGCCCGTCCCTCGTACGGTCTGTACGGTGTCGGACAAGGGGTGCGGGCTTGGCCCGACTGTAGCGCCTGAGCGAGCGCTCCGCCGGTCGCCGAGTGATCTGGTCGGCGCCGGTAGGCTGGGGAACATGCCCGAGTCCCCACGTACCGATGCAGAGCGCCTCCGCGCACGGGTTCTGGCGGAAGGAACGGCCCTTGGGGTGGGTGCCGGACTGTGGCACAGCGTCGAGGTGGTCGGGTCCACCGGGTCGACGAATGCCGATGTCGCCGCCCGGATCCGGGCCGGTGACGGGGTCGGTCTGGTCCGCGTCGCCGACCATCAGAGCACCGGCCGCGGGCGCTTCGACCGGCGGTGGGAGGCGCCGCCCGGAGCGGCCGTGGCGATCTCCCTCGGGGTGGCCCCGCGCCGGCCGCTGCCCGAGTGGATGTGGCTCTCCCTGCTCACCGGTGTCGCGGTCGCCCGAGGGATCCGCCGTGCGACCGGGGTGGACGCCACCCTCAAGTGGCCCAACGACGTGCTGGTCGACGGCCACAAGATCTGCGGGATCCTCTCCGAACGGGTGGACGGCCCGTCCTCGCCGGGGTGCGTCGTCGGCTTCGGGATCAATGTCTCGCTGTCCGCCGAGGAGCTGCCGGTGCCCACCGCCACCTCGCTGCGGCTGTGCGGTGCCGAGGTCGACAGGGCCGACCTGATCGCGGAGGTGCTCGACGCCTGGTCGCAGATGTACCGGATGTGGGACGAGGGCCGGCTCGCGCAGATGCGCCAGGCGTACGAGGACCAGTGCTCCACCCTCGGCCGGCAGGTGCGGGTGCTGCTCGAGGTGCCCGGTGGCACGAGCCGTACGGTCGTCGGTGAGGCGATCGGCATCGACCACACCGGGGCCGTGCTGGTGCAGACCGCGACCGGCGTGGAGGCGTTCGCCGCAGGGGACGTCACCCACCTGCGCTGACCGCTGCGGTGACTGCGGCGCCGGCGGTGGCCAGCGGACCGATCGGGCTGTGGGACGACCGGCAGGGGTCCGTGACTGCGGGATCGCCGTGCGGTGACGGTGGGGGCGGAGCTGCCCGGCGGTGGCCGGACCGCCCGGTGGGACTGCGGGCCACCTGGCCGGGACTGCGGGCGGCCCGACAGGAAGCCACTTGAGGGTGACCGACCTCACATTCGGTCCGTGGCGCGCGTGTGCCGCAGTCCGGGAACACCCGGGGCACAACCTGAGAATCTCGTGGGTGTCGGCCGACGGTGCGGGCGCCGGAACAGGAGGTCGTCCGGGCCGCGGGTTACGCTGTCCCGGTGACGAGCCCCGGGAGCGACCAGGCCGAGCGGCCTGACGAGGAACTCCCGGCCCGGTCCCCGACGGACCACGAGGCCGAACCACCTGCGGTCGCCCCGACCACGGCCGACCTGCACGTCGGGACCGTCACCGGCACCGACCCGACGGGAGCGACCGTACGGGACCCGGCCACGACAGAGGCCACGAGCACGGAGACGACGATCATCGAGACGAGCAGCACCGACACCGCCCCCATCGACACCGCACCCGTCGACGGCGGACGCACCGAGGCCGGCCTCGGTGACGCCGGACGCATCGAGGCGAACCGTGTCGGCACCGGGCTCATCGACGCTCCGGAGGGGAACCCTCGGGCCGCTCACGTCGACGTCGAACACGTCGGACTGGTGCAGCAGGTCATCCGGTACTTCGGCACCGGTGTGATGTCGGCTGTCGTGGACTTCGGGCTGCTGCTGATCCTGATGGCGGTCGGGATCGGCTACACCCCGGCGAAGGCGGCCTCGTTCATCGTCGGCACCATCACCGCATACTCGCTCAACCGACGGTTCACCTTCAAGGCTCAGCCGTCCAAGCGACGCTTCGTCCTGACGATGCTGACGTACGTGATCACCTTCGCGCTGCAGGTCGGCATCTTCTCGAAGCTGTTCCCGTTGCTCGCCCAGGAGCACCTGCCGCGCCTCGTGGTCCAGACGGTCTCCTTCGTCTTCGGCCAGGGGGCGGCCACGATCGCGAACTTCTCCCTGCAGCGGTGGCTGATCTTCCGTCCCACCGAGACCCCGGTCCGGGAGGCCGGTGCGGCCGCCGTCGACTGACGGCTGACCGGCCCCGTCCGGGGCTGACCGGCTGCGTCCGGGGCTGACCGGCTGCGCCCGGGATTGACCGAACTTGTCCGGTCGCGGCCGACACAACTGAGGTAGGCCGACCCAGCTGGCGCAGGTCCTGACATAGGCCGACCCAGCTGGCACAGGTCCTGACATAGGCCGACCCAGCTGACACAGATCCTGACATAGGCCGACGCAAGTGGCGTAGACCGCCCTTCCTGGACTTGGCCGACGGAACTCCGTCGACCAAGTTGACGAGCGTCGGCCGCTGTGAGGAGGGGCAGCCGACATGAGCATCGCGGTCACCCGGAAGGGTCCGACAATGGGGCCGACCGGGCGAGCGACACCGCCGTTACTCGCACGGGTGCCGCTACGCGGGGGCCGTCACACGGGTGCCGCTACGCGGGTGCCGTCGCACGGGTGCCGTCACACGGGTGCCCCGGGAGCCGTCCGTCAGTAGTAGATCATCCCCAGCGCGTCCTTGACCTCGGTCAGGGTCGCGTCGGCCATCGCGTTCGCCTTCTCGTTGGCGGTCCGCAGGACCTGCTGCAGGTAGCCGGGGTCCTCGGCGAGCTCCAGTCGGCGGGCCCGGATCGGGGCGAGGTGCTCGTTCACGGCCTCGGTCACCGCGTCCTTGAGGGCCTTGCCGCCACGATCGCCGATCGCCGCGGCGAAGTCCTCCGGCTCCTGGCCGCTGAGCAGAGCGCCGATCAGCACCAGCGAGGACACCTCGGGGCGGGTCTCCGGCTCGTACGTGATGTGGCGGTCGGCGTCGGTCTTCGCCCTGCGGAGCAGCTTGGCGGTCTCCTCAGCGGTGTGGGAGATGGAGATGAAGTTGTTGCGCGACTTCGACATCTTGTCGCCGTCGATGCCGAGCACCAGCGGGGCGGGGGAGAGCAGCGCCTGCGGCTCGGGCAGGATCGTCCGGCCCCCGGCGTAGCGCTCGTTGATCCGGCGGGCGACGACGCGGGTCTGCTCGACGTGCGGGAGCTGGTCGCGGCCCACCGGCACGAGGTTGCCCTTGCAGAACAGGATGTCCGCGGCCTGGTGCACCGGGTAGGTGAGCAGCAGCCCGTTGAGGGTCTTCTGGCCGGACGCCGCGAGCTCTGACTTCACCGTGGGGTTGCGCTCCATCTCCGGCAGGCTGACCACGGACAGGAACGGCAGCAGCAGCTCGTTGAGGGCCGGCACCGCCGAATGGGTGAAGGTGATCGTCTTCTCGGGATCGATGCCGCAGGCCAGGTAGTCCTTGAGGATCTCGAAGACATTGCGCTGGATGTCACCGGGGTCCTCACGGTCGGTGATGACCTGGAAGTCGGCGATGACCAGGACCGTCGGCACGCCGGCGTTCTGCAGTTGCACCCGGCGCTGCAGGGTGCCGAGGTAGTGACCGAGGTGCAGCGAGCCGGTCGGGCGGTCACCGGTGAGGATCCGGTAGCGCTCCGGATGCGCCAGGACGTCCTGTTCACGCGCGATGAGACCCGGCTGGGTGCCCTCGGGGGCGGCCTCGTCGGGGCTGGGGACGGCGGTCTGCGGCTGGTTCTCGGTCATCGGGTGCATACTCTCACATCCGCGTCCTGAGCCGTCCGCCGACCGGAGCGCGTCCGGGTAGCCTTGTCGCTCGTGAGTGGAGCGCGACCTTTCGTGGTGGGGATCATCGGCGGCGGCCAGTTGGCCCGGATGATGTACGGGCCGGCGACCCGCCTGGGGCTGCACGTACGACTCCTCGCCGAGGCGTCCGGCGTGAGTGCCGCCCAGGTCGCCCATGACGTGGTGGTGGGGGACTACACCGATCCGGCCACCGTGCTGGCGTTCGCCGAGGGCTGCGACGCGGTGACCTTCGACCACGAGCACGTCCCGACCACGATCCTCGAGCAGCTGGAGGCGCGCGGCGTGGCCGTACGTCCCGGACCGGGCGCGCTGGTCCACGCCCAGGACAAGGTGGTGATGCGCGAGCGGATGGCCGCCCTCGGCGCCCCCTGCCCGGCGTACGCCGTGGTCGGGACGGCCGCGGACCTGGTCGCCTTCGGGAACCGAATCGGCTGGCCGGTGATCGCCAAGACCTCCCGCGGCGGCTACGACGGCAAGGGCGTCTGGAGGATCGACGGGCCGCAGCAGGCTGCGGTGCCGTTCGACGCGGTGGCCTCCGGCGAGGTGGGTGGCGGCACGACCGCCGGCTCCGGCACCAGCGGTGAGGTGCGGATCCTCGCCGAGGAGTTCGTCGACTTCACCCGCGAGCTGTCCGCCCTCGTCGTCCGCTCCCCCTCGGGCCAGGGGGTGGCCTATCCGATCTCGGAGACCTTCCAGGACGCCGGGATCTGCGCCGAGACGGTCACGCCGGCGCCCGGCCTGGACGAGGACCGGATCATCGCCACCCAGCAGCTGGCGCTGCGGATCGCCGGCGAGCTCGGCGTGGTCGGCGTGCTGGCCGTGGAGCTGATGGAGGCCCGCGACGGCCGCATCCTGGTCAACGAGCTGGCGATGCGCCCGCACAACACCGGGCACTGGTCCATCGACGGGGCACACACCTCACAGTTCGAGAACCACCTGCGCGCCGTCGCCGACCTGCCGCTCGGCGACCCGGCCGCGCGGGCCCGGTGGACGGTGATGGAGAACGTGCTCGGCGGGTCCCGCGAGGACCTGGCCGGCGGGTTGCTGCATGTGATGTCGCGCGACCCGCAGCTGAAGGTCGAGCTCTACGGCAAGGCGGTCAGGGCCCGGCGCAAGGTCGGCCACGTGACCGCGTACGGTTCGGACCTGGCGGACGTACGGGAACGCGCCCGGCACGCCGCCCGCTACCTGATGGGAGAGATCGCATGACCGCACAGCCCCGCGTCGGCATCGTGATGGGATCCGATTCCGACTGGCCCGTGATGGAGCCCGCGGCGATCGCGCTGCAGGAGTTCGGCATCGCCTACGAGGCCGACGTCGTCTCCGCGCACCGGATGCCGGAGGCGATGGTGTCGTACGGGCGGCACGCCCACGAGCGGGGCCTCGAGGCGATCATCGCCGGGGCCGGCGGCGCCGCGCACCTGCCCGGCATGCTCGCCGCGCTCACCCCGCTGCCGGTGATCGGGGTCCCGGTGCCGCTGAAGTACCTCGACGGGATGGACTCGCTGCTCTCCATCGTCCAGATGCCGGCCGGCGTGCCGGTGGCGACCGTGGCGATCGGCAACGCCCGCAACGCCGGCCTGCTGGCGGTGCGGATCCTCGCCGCCGGCGACCCGACGCTCACCGCGAAGATGATCGCCTTCCAGGACGAGCTGCGGGCGACCGCGGAGGCGAAGGGCGAGCGGGTCCGCCAACACTGAGGCCGGGCCCCGGGACCATCGGGCATGGCAATCCTGCGACCCGGTGGTCCTGTGTCCCGGTGGCTCCGGTGACCGTTGCGGCCCCCGGGGCCTTGCGACCGGAGCTCAGTTCTTCTTGTCGAACTGGGCCAGGTCGGTGGTGTTGCCGGTCTGCATCGCCCGGAACACCACCTTGGCCTTCGCGTCGTCCCACCGCACCGCGTCACCCGCGGGCGTGCGGTAGCTGGTGTCGGCCGCCGGGACGCTGAACGTGTGACCGCCGCCGGACCCGACAACGGCGGCGCCGTACAGCAGCGCCGTCGCGTCCAGCGGGCCGGTGTCGGTGCCGCGGCTGATCGCCCCACGGACGGCGTTGTTGAGGCTGATCCAGCGCACCGGGTTGATCACCGTCATCGGGGACATGGCCTTCTTGACGGTGGCGCCGACCATCGACCGCTGCCGTTCGATCCGGCCGATGTCGCCGCGCGGGTCGGACTTGCGCATCCGTACGTAGCCCAGCGCCTCGGTGCCGGTGAGGGTCTGGCACCCGGCCGCCAGGTCGACGTGGGCGTCCTTGTCCTTCATCGCCGTGTCGAGGCACATCGGGATCCCGCCGAGGGCGTCGATGATCTGGACGAAGCCCTCGAACCCGAGACCGACGTAGCCGTCGATCCGTACGCCGGTGTCCTGCTCGATGGTCTGGGCGAGCAGCTTCGGCCCCCCGAAGGAGTAGGCCGCGTTGATCTTGTTCTTGCCGTGCCCGGGGATGGCCACGTACGAGTCGCGGGGGATCGAGACCAGGGCGGGGGACCCGACCACCGGGATGTGCAGCAGCATGATCGTGTCCGAGCGGCCGCTGTCCTCAGCCCCACCGCCGTACGAGTTCTTCTGGGAGGCGCTCAGCCCGACCCGGGAGTCGGAGCCGGTGAGCAGCAGCGTGATGCCCGGCTGGCGGGGCGGCCGCTGGCCGACCGAGGTGGCCTCGACCCGCGCCGAGCCGAACCACGCCCACGCCGGGAAGGCGAGCAGGTAGACGAGCAGCACGGCGAGGACCGCGAGCGCCTGGCGTCCCACCCGTCGCCTTCGTGGCAGGCCCGGGCCGGGGCGGCGACGGCCGCGCGGACCGCGTGGTCCGGCGTCTCCCGACAGGCCGTCGGTGCCGGGCGGTGTCCCGGCACCCGAGTGGGGCCACATCGCCGACCGTGGCGGCGGTGCCGGGGCCCGGGGCGGTGTGTTCCACGGGTCCGCCGGTGCGCCGCCGGACGCGTCCCGACAAGAAGGGTCCGGAGAGGAGGGGGCCCGGTACGGGGCTTCGGCGTATGGGGTCTCGGCGTACGGGGCCCTCGGACAGCTTCCTGGACCGTCGTTCCCCGGGCCGCCGGTGTCGCGGCGCGAGCGGGGATCGGGGTCGGGTCGTCCGCGCGGGATGAACACGGCGGTCGCCGGCCGGTCCGGGTGCGAGCGGCCGGGCGGTTCGGGTCGGGGTGGCTCGGGGCGGGGCCGTTCGGGTCCCCGGTGGTCGGAGGGTGCGCCGGAGGGCGCCGCATCCTCTCCGAAGGGTCTCGAGGGATCCGGCGCGTCGTCCCGGCCGTAGAGCCAGTCCAGGTCGTCGCGTCCAGCCATGGTGGCCAAAATACCCGGCGGCGCTGAACGCGCCGTGACATCACGCCACGACTTGGTCCCGGCGTGGCGTCCTGAATGCGTCGAGACCCTGCCCTAGGGTCGGAACAGCTCCGAGAGCAAGGTCTGTCGTCCTCTCGAAAGTTCCCGTCGTGACCCATCGCCCGAGCACACGCCCAGCCGATCCGCAGCATGCCGCGGAGGGCGTCCGGGTGCGCCGTGGCATCGGACTGCTCCTGCTCAGCGCCGTCGCCCCCGGGTCGGCCCAGCTGGTCGCCGGGCACCGTGCTCTCGGCGTCATCGCCCTGCGCATCTGGGGGATCGTCCTCGCGCTGGTGGCGCTGCTGGGGACCATCGGCGCGATCTCCTGGACCGCTCTGCTCACCGTGCTCACAAACCCGCTGATGACCGGCCTGCTGATCGTCGTCGCCGTGGTCGGGGCGATCGGCTGGATCGTGCTGCTGGTCGACGCCTGGCGCCTGTCCTACCCGCCGGCGATGGCGCCCCGGCACCGGCGCGCGTTCGCCGCGGTGACCCTGGCGCTGGTGGTGCTCGTCGGCAGCGTCGTCGGGGTGAGCGTCCGGACCGTCGCGAGCGGCGCCCAGCTGCTCGGCACCGTCTTCGCCGGCGGCGGCACCAGCAAGGCGGCGGACGGTCGGCTGAACGTCCTGCTGCTCGGCGCCGACGCGGGCAAGAGCCGGGTCGGGCTGCGCCCCGACTCGATGACCGTGGCGAGCATCGACGTGGTCACCGGGCGCACCGTGCTCTTCTCCATGCCGCGCAACCTGGAGGACGTCCCGTTCCCGGCCACTTCCCCGATGCATCGCCTCTATCCGGACGGCTTCAGCTGCCCGGACCACGAATGCCTGCTCAATGCCGTCTACACCACGGCGACCGAGGCAGCGGCGAAGGATCCGAAGCTCTATCCGGGGATCGCCGATCCGGGGGCGCGGGCCACCAAGGAGGCGATCGAGGGGGCCACCGGGCTGACCATCAACTACTACGCGATGGTCGACATGGCCGGCTTCCAGGGGCTGATCGACGCACTCGGCGGCATCACCCTCGACATCCGCAAGGACGTCCCGATGGGCGGTGGCACCTCACCCATCCTCGGCTGGATCAGGGCCGGCGATGCGGTGCACCTGGACGGTCTGCATGCGTTGTGGTTCGCCCGGTCCCGGGAGGGGTCCAGCGACTTCGAGCGGATGCAGCGGCAGAAGTGCGTGATGACCGCGGTGCTGCACCAGGCCGATCCGGTCACGGTGGTCGCCAAGTTCGACGCCCTGGCGGCGGCCGGCGGCAACATCCTGACGACCGACATGCCCCGCAGCGACATCGGCCGGTTGACCGACCTCGCCCTCAAGGCCCGTACGGTGCCGATCAGCAGCATCAGCTTCGTCCCGCCGTTGATCTTCCCCGGCAACCCGAAGTACGACGTGCTGCGCGCCACCGTCAAGGAGCACCTCGACAAGGCCGAGGACCTCGACCGTGAGGCGGCCCGGGCGGCCGGCCAGAAGTCCGCGCCGGCATCGGCAGCCCCGGCCAGTGGCGCGACGGGCACCGGCGGAGCAGGTGCGAGCGGATCGGGCACCGGCGGATCAGGTACGGGCTCGGCCAAGGCCCCCACGACACCGTCGGCGCCGGGGCCGACCGGGACGGCCCAGCCGACCGCCTCGGCCTCTCCGGGCCCGGAGGTGGACAACCTCGAGTCGGTCTGCCGGGTAGCCTCGGCCACCTAGCGGGGCATGGGCCGGGTAGGGTGCCGTACGCGCCCGACCGCGACCAGTGAGGTTCAGATGACCGTCCCCCCGCAGGAACCTGCCACCGCCACGTCGACCCCGGGGCCGGCCGACCCGGTGGCGGTCAGCGTCGTGATGCCGGTGCGCAACGAGTCACGCCACCTCGAGGACGCCGTCCGGCGGGTGCTGGAGCAGGACTGTCCGGGCGAGCTCGAGGTCGTCATCGCCGTCGGGCCGAGCAAGGACGACACCCGCCGGATCGCCGAACGTCTCGCGGCGGCCGACCCGCGGGTGCGGATCGTCGACAACCCCACCGGACGTACGCCCGCCGGGCTGAACCTCGCCATCGCCGCGTCACGCCATGACATCGTGGTCCGGGTCGACGGTCACGGCGAGCTCGGGGACGGTTACATCGCCACCGCGGTCGAGACCCTGCAGCGGACGGGGGCGGCGAACGTCGGCGGCATCATGGACGCCCAGGGGCGTACGCCCTTCGAGCAGGCGGTGGCGGTCGCCTACACCAGCCGGCTCGGGCTCGGCGGGTCGACCTTCCACCTGCGTACCTCGCCGGAGGGCCCGGCGGACACCGTCTTCCTCGGCAGCTTCCGCAAATCGGCACTGGAAGCGATCGGCGGCTACGACGAGACACTGCACCGCGCCCAGGACTGGGAGCTCAACTACCGGCTGCGTCAGGCCGGTGAGGTGGTGTGGTTCACCCCCGCGATGCGGGTCGTCTACCGGCCGCGGTCGACCTACCGGGCGCTGGCCAAGCAGTTCTACGACACCGGCAAGTGGCGTCGCGAGGTCGTACGTCGCCACCCCGACACCCTCAACGCCCGCTATCTCGCCCCGCCGCTGGCCGTGCTCGGTGTGCTCGGCGGGTTCGCCATCGGCGGTCACGGCAGCTACCACAAGGTCACCTGGATGAAACTGGGCTGGCTCGGCCCGCTCGGCTATCTCGCCGGGGTCGTCGCGGGGGCGGCCGCCCTGCGGCGCGAGATGCCCTGGCCGGTGCGGGCCCGGCTGCCGCTGGTCTTCCTGGTCATGCACATGTGCTGGGGGACGGGCTTCCTGATCGGGCTGGGGGAGGACCGTACGGCCTCCTGACGTCAGGCGGTGGTGCGTTCGGCCGCGGCGATCTGTGCCACCGTCGCCTCATCGGCCGGCCCCTCGACGATCACCGCCGACCCGTCGCCCAGCACCGGGGCGACCAGGGCCGCCAGCACGGTGCCGTACGCCGTGTCCGGACGGACCAGTCGGCGACCGTACGATCCGGCGGTGTCGCCGGCCATGGCTGCCGCAGCGTCGGCGGCGACCACCGCCCAGTCACGGGCCCCCCTCGGGTCCTGCCACAGCGGCGCGCCCGGGGAGGCCGGTGCCTGCACATAGACGTCGGGCTGGGAGCGCACCTCGGCCCCGTAGTCCAGCACCCCCGGTCCGGTCGGCCGTGGGAAGCCGAGACCCATCGGATGCAGCGAGCAGGCGACCGTGGCCCGCGCGCCGAGGGCCCGCGCTGCGGGAAAGTCGTCGGCGTACTCCTCGGGCCCGGCCACCACGAGATCGGGTCGGGGCAGGGCCTGGTCCGGATCGCGGACCAGCACCCCCACCTGCCACAGTGCGGCCACCCAGACCAGGGTGATCCAGTGCCCCGGATGGGTGGCGGTGAGCGGCAGGACCGCCACCTCGCCCTCGGCGAGATCGAGCTCGTCGACGGCCAGATTGGCGGTCTTGTCCACCCAGTTGACGAAGGTCCGGGCGGACAGCTCGATGCGTACGCCGCTGCTCGGCGCGTAGTAGGTGATCAGTGGGTCACCACCCCGGCGGCGCACCCGGGGGCGCAGCGCCTGGTCGAAGGAGAGGGATCCGGATCCGACGGAGGACATGCCGAAACCCTACTGAGCTCCGGGCCCTGACCGCCGCGCGCCTGCCTCTCCCGGCGAGGGTCAGTGGCTACTGGCACAATGAGCCCCATGCCAAGGACATCATCGGAAGCCCACGCAGAGTCCGGCTCCAACCGTCACGTCGTGATCGTTGCCGGCGGATCGGGGACGCGGCTGTGGCCGCTGTCCCGCAAGGGGATGCCGAAGCAGTTGCTCCATCTCGTGGGGGACAAGAGCCTGTTGCGGCTCGCCTACGAGCGGGTGGAGGCGGTCGTGGGCGCCGACCGTGTCTGGGTCTGCACGGGTGCCGCGTACCGGGACGTCGTCGAGGCGGAGCTGCCGGAGATCGACCCGGCGCACATCCTCGGCGAGCCCGTCGGCCGCGATTCGCTCAATGCGGTCGCCTGGCCGTCGGCGGTGCTGGCCGACCGGGATCCGGAGGCGCTCGTCGCAGTCGTGACCGCCGACCAGATCATGCGCCCGGTGGAGGTCTTC
This sequence comes from Raineyella sp., assembly GCF_034933565.1. Classification (NCBI taxonomy): domain Bacteria; kingdom Bacillati; phylum Actinomycetota; class Actinomycetes; order Propionibacteriales; family Propionibacteriaceae; genus Raineyella; species Raineyella sp. Next base: position 93,342 of record NZ_JAYFNG010000009.1, on the reverse strand, counting down.
CGGGAGCGCCTCGCCCGGGCCTACGACGTCGTCGAGGCCCGGCCCCGGGCCCTCGTCACCTTCGGTGTGGTCCCCACCAGTGCCCACACCGGCTACGGCTACCTGCATCGCGGCAAGGAGATCGACGGATTCGACGACGTCACCTCGGTGCTGGAGTTCCGCGAGAAGCCTGACCGGGCGACCGCCGAGCAGTACCTGACCTCCGGTGAGTACTGGTGGAACTCCGGGATGTTCGTCTGGCGCGCCGCGACGTTCCTCGACCAGCTGCACCGGCTCGCCCCCGAGTCGTACGACATCGTCACCGCCATCGCGGCGGATCCCTCCCGGGTCGAGGAGCTGTTCCCGCAGGCGCCGAAGATCAGCGTCGACTACGCGATCATGGAGCCGGTCTCCCGCGGCGAGGGCAGTGCCGAGGTGCTGGCCGTCGCCCTGCCGATCCAGTGGTACGACATCGGCGGCTTCCCGGCGCTGGCCGAGCAGCTGCCGCACGACGCCGACGGTAACGCCGGTGAGGGCGCGGTGGTCCACCTGGACACCCACGACACGTTGGTGATCAACCGCACCGACGACGGTCACTTGGTCGCGACCGTCGGGCTCGCGGACGTGGTGGTCGTCCGGACCCCGGACGTCACGCTGGTGTGCCCGAAGGGCGACACCGAGCGGATCAAGCAGCTGGTCGCGGCGGTCCGTGACCGGGCCGGCGAGGCCTTCGTCTGACATGCCCGATGTCCTGACCGAGGTGCGCAAGCGCCGCGGACCGTTCACCCGTGTGGTGATCGCCCTCGTGGTCGCCTGGTGGGTGCTGGGCCTGATCCGGATGGTGCTGGCGGTCGTCGGTGGCCTCCATCCCCTGGAGGCGGCCGCCCGACACGGGCAGGGCCTCGTCTCCGTGCCGGTGGTCCTGGTGCTGCTGCTGTTCGCGGTGGCGGACGTCTGGGTCCGGCCGCGGCTGGAGAACGCGGCCCGGCTGACCTCCCTGGCCACCTGGGTGAGCTCGCTCGCCGTCGGGACGTCGATCGCCGCCGGCATCGCCGGACTCTGGTCGCCGGCGCTGAAGACCGCTGACCGGGCACTGGCGGTGGCCGACATCATCGTGTCCTCCGTCGTCCCGGTGCTGCTGTGTGTCGCACTGGGCACGGTCGCCGGAGCCGCCCGTCGCGCGGGTGCTGCGGACGGCCCGCGCACAGAACCGGACGGCGCCGGTGCGGTCATCGACACCGGGACCGGTGGCACCGGGACGGCGGGCAGCGGGGTACCCGGGGCCGCGGAGGAGGTCCCGGCGGAGTCCGGCGAGACCGTCGACGCGGGGCAGGTCCGGGAGCCCGACGCGGCGGCCGGCGCCGCTTGGCACAGTGCGGCGGATGCCGCCCACGGCCAACAGGCCGCAGCCTGGGGGGACACCACCACACCGTTCGGGTGGGAACCCGCCCGGGCCCTCGACTCCGGTGCCCCGGTGGGGCCGGGGGACGTCGGATCGGCCTCGTCGGGCGGGCCGGTCCCGAAGGGCGGCACGCTCCCGCCGGGGCCGGCCGAGCCGCCGATGCCGGGGACGAAGGACCGGCCGGGGCGCGGACCCGGCCAGATCGATCCCGATCTGTGGGATGGACCACACAGCGACCCGCAGTGAGCCGCTGACACCCCGTTCCCGGGTGTGAGTGCGGATCCCCGGTCGAACGCCATCCGACACGCGGTGCGTGTCCGAGTCGTTGTCGTTCTGCGTTGCGCCGCGCCGTTCCGATGACGTAATCTCGGTATCGCACTCGGGGATCACATCAGTGTAATCCCAATGATGTGACTTCAATCCCTGCGCGGATCGGGCCGCATCGACGGGTGTGAAACCACCAGACCGCGGCCGGTCCACAGGTCCGGCCATCCGACACGACATCGGCTGTCCGAACCCCCCGCGGGCAGTTCATCCGGGAAACCAGGAGGAACGCATGGACGAGTGGCTGACCGTCCTCGACGGAGGTGAAGACGAGGGCATTCTGGGCTGGCAGGAGCGGGCCCTCTGCGCGCAGACCGACCCCGAAGCCTTCTTTCCGGAGAAGGGTGGGTCCACGCGCGAGGCGAAGGCTGTCTGCCAATCCTGTGACGTACGCGCAGAATGCCTCGACTACGCCTTGGCGCATGACGAGAGATTCGGGATCTGGGGCGGACTGAGTGAGCGGGAGCGCCGCAAGCTCAAGAAGCAGATCGTGTGATCTGCTCGTTCCGGACAATCCATGGAAACGAATCCGAACAATCCACCGATTGAAGCGGCACCCCTTCCCGGGGTGCCGCTTCAGTATTTCGGGGAGTCATCAGGGATTTCCCTGGCTATTCGTCGTCGTCGGACTCGCCGTCGGGATCGATCTCCTCGGGCGGCAGGCCGGTGACCACGGCCAGCTGCTCGACCAGGGTGCGCCGGACCAGGATCCGCAGGCCCTCCCGCGAGGCGGCCCGCAGCTGCAGCGGCCGGCGATAGAGGACGACCTCGGCGGCCCGGCCGTCCGGCGACTCGACCGCGGCGGCGAGCGGCACGCTGTCGTGGGCCCAGGACGCCGGCAGATCCGGGACGTCCTCCATCCCGACCGAGATGCCGTCCAGCACCCGGGCGTTGGCGGCGCCGATCGAGGCGATCGCCTCGGCCAGCGCCTCGGCGAAGAACTTCCGGTCGTCGGGTCGTTGCGGTGCCCGCACCGGTCGCCCGGTCCAGGAGTTCGGCAGCGCGAGCGGACCCCGCAGGCCCCGCCCGTGACGGTCCCGCCGGCGCGGGCGGTACCAGGAGCTCGACATGGGGGTCAGGATAGTCGGCCGCGCTCGTCCCGCGGCGCGACACGATCCAGCGGCTTCGGGGGGATCGGGGTCGGCGGGGGTACCGTTCATGGGGTGACGACCAGGCGGTGTACGCGATCGGGCTGCGGCAGATCGGCGGTGGCGACCCTCACGTTCGCGTACGCGGACCAGCAGGTCGTGCTCGGCCCGCTGTCCGCACGGTCCGAACCGGCGGCGTACGACCTGTGTCTGGAGCACTCCCAGCGGCTGTCCGTGCCGCGGGGCTGGGACGTGATCCGGCTCCCGCTCACCGGCGAGCCCGAGCAACCCGACGTCGACGACCTGATGGCCCTGGCCGATGCGGTCCGCCGGGTCGGCCTGGCGGAGGACGAGCCGGTCGGCCCCGGGGACTTCGCCGACCGCGCCGATGTGCGGGAAGTGGCCCACAAGGGGCATCTGACCATGCTGAAGGATTCCGGCGGGCGTACGACCCCCGTCCGTGACACCCGCCGGCCGTTCTGAGTCACGGGTCCCTTCTGGGCCCCAGGGCCCTCCTGGGTCACGGGGCCATCCGTCGGTGGACTGCCGAACCGGTGCAGGAGCAGCACCCGGGAAGGGATAGGATCGCCGACGATGCTTCAGGACCAGATCTTCAAGGCCAACGACATCCGCGGTGTGACCTCGGGCGACAGCCCGGAATGGGACACCGCCGGTGCCACCGCTCTCGGCGTCGCGTACGCCCGCTTGATGAAGGCGGCGAACGGGGGGCAGGTGGAGTTCGTCGTCGGGCGCGACATGCGTACCAGCGGTCCGGACTTCTCCGCGGCATTCATCGCCGGCGCCCGTAGTGAGGGCGCGAAGGTGATCGTCGCCGGGCTCACCTCGACCGACGAACTGTGGTTCGTGTCGGGTCACCTCGACCTGCCCGGGCTCACCTTCACGGCGTCGCACAACCCGGCCCGCTACAACGGCGTGAAGTTCTGCCTGGCCGGCGCCCGTCCGGTCACCCCGGAGTTCCTGCGGCAGCTGAAGCACGACGCCCAGGCACTGGATGCCGACGGCCTCGACCTGATGGCCATCGCCACCGTCGCCGGGACCAGAGGCTCGATCCGGGAACAGGACTTCTTGGCCGAGTACGCCGCCCACCTGCACGCCCTGGTGCCGCTCGACGGCATCCGCCGGCTCAAGGTCGTCGTCGATGCCGGCAACGGGATGGCCGGGCACACCGCCCCCAGTGTGCTGGGGCCGCTCGACCTCGACCTCGACGTGCTGTACGGCGAGCTCGACGGCACCTTCCCCAACCACCAGCCGAACCCGCTGATCCCGGAGAACCTCGTCGATGCCCAGCGGCGCGTGGTGGAGACCGGCGCCGATCTGGCCCTGGTGTTCGACGGCGACGCCGACCGGTGCTTCGCCATCGACGAGACCGGTGCCGTGGTCGACCCGTCCGCGATCACCGCGATGATCGCCGAGCAGGAGCTCGCCCGCGAGCCCGGCGCCACCATCGTGATCAACACCATCACCTCCGCCTCGGTGCCGGAGATCGTCGCCGAGAACGGCGGCAGCACGGTGACCTCGAAGGTCGGCCACACGTACGTGAAGGCGCTGATGGCCGAGCACGACGCGATCTTCGGCGGGGAGCACTCGGCGCACTACTACTTCCGCGACTTCTACTTCGCCGACACCGGCATGCTGGCCGGCCTGCACGTGCTCTCGCTGCTGGGCCACTCCGACCGGCCGCTGTCGGAACTGGTCGCCAAGTACATCCGCCGCGTCCAGTCCGGTGAGATCAACTCCGACGTCGACGATCAGCAGGCGTCGATGGACCTGGTCGCCCGGGCCTTCGAGGGCCGCGGCCAGCAGGACCGGATCGACGGACTGACCGTCCGTGGCGACGGCTGGCGGGTCAATCTGCGTCCCTCGAACACCGAGCCGCTGCTGCGGCTCAACGTGGAGGCGCTGGACCGGGCCACCATGGAGTCGCTGCGCGACGAGGTGCTCGGCCTGGTCCGGGGCTGAGCCCGGCACCGCGCCGCGTCCCCGGTCGGGACGGGATTGCCTCATGGAGACGGCACCGTGTCGTGGGCACGGACCACGTCGAGGAGGCCGCGCCATGTCGTGGGCACGGAACCGTTCGCCACGCGATGCGGCGCTCCGGGACCGGGCGCGACGCTCCTAGACTGACTGCAACGGACCCGCCGACCGCGGCGGGCAGCGAGGAGATCACCATGGCCGTCGACCTGGATCCGGCACTGCTCGATGTGCTGGCCTGCCCGAATTGCCACTCGCCGTTGGCGGTGGACCACGATCGCCACGAGCTGGTCTGTACCGGCAACGGCTGTGGCCTGGCGTACCCGGTGCGGGACGGCATCCCGGTGCTGCTGGTCGACGAGGCGCGCAACCCGCACGGGGTGGACACCGGTCGTCCCGGCGAGACCGCTGCGGGCACCCCCGCCGAGGGCGCTGCGGACGCCACCGGCGCATAGGGGCCGGGGCGATGGCGGATTTCGACGACTCGCGGCTCGACGATCGCGAGGTCCTGCTGACGTACGACGCGGCGCTGCGGCGGCTCGCCGAGTGCGGCGCCCGGCTGCGCAGTGAGTGGTACGGCGCCTCGGCCACGATCTTCGCGCTGGCCGAGGCCGACCGGCCTCGCGCGGTGATTGCGGTCGGGACCGATGCCCGGCTGATCCGTGCGGTGCTCGAACCGGTCTGCCCGGTGCCGTTCGTCGCCTGGCCGCGTCAGGGACTGCCCGGCTGGGTCGGCCCGCTCGATCTGGTGCTGATCATGGCATCCGAGGGGTCAGACGCGGCGCTGATCGAGTCCGCCCAGGAGGCGACGCGGCGCGGGGCCCGGATCGTCATCGCCGCCCCCGAGGCGTCGTCGGTCGCTGAGTTCGCCGCGTCCCGCAGCACCACGCTGGTCCCCACCACGACCGGCGATCCGCTCGCCGCGGTGATGCTCATGCTGGCCGCCCTGCACGAGCTGCGGCTGGGGCCGCCGGTCTCGGTCGAGTCCGTCGCGGACGCCGCGGACATGGTGGCGGAGGCCTCTTCGCCCTTCGTCGACCTGTCGGCCAACCCGGCCAAGGGCATCGCCTGCGCCATGGCCGACGCACAGCCGCTGGTGTGGGGCGGGTCCGTGCTCGCCGCCCGCGCCGGCCGCCGCGTCGCCGGGGCACTGCGGGTGGTGACCGGCCGGGCCGCGCTGTCCGCCGACGCGCACGACCTGATGGCGGTGATCGAGGCGACCGAACCCGCTGATCCGTTCGCCGATCCCTTCGAGGACGACCCGAGCGCCGACCGGCGCCCGTGCCTGCTGATCCTCGACGACGGCGACGCCCACGCCGACGTCAGTCGGGCGGCTGCCGCACTCCGCGCCGCGTGCAGCCGCAGGGACGTACGCAGTGACTCCCTCGAGGCACCCGAGGGCGAGGACCTGGCCCGCTACGTGATGCTGCTGCAGAAGGGCCGGTTCACCGCCGCCTACCTCGGGATCGGCCTCGGCAGCACCTCGCTCGGCTGACCCTGGCCCGACCCGGCCCACCTGATCACCAGGCCTGAGTGCCCGGCAGGGGGACCTGTCCGAGCGTTCGACCCGGCTCGCCCAGGCCCCACCGTGGACCTGTCCGGGTGCCCGACCCGGCCTGCTCCCGCCCGGGCCCGGGCCCGGGTCTCCGGCCGAGGGCCCGGTGCGCCTTCCTGCCCGGGCCAGAGGGCCGGCCACGGGCCCGGGGCGCCTTCCCACATCGGGTCCCGGCCCCCGTACGGCCCGGCGGGCCGTACGCTGCCCTCATGCAGAAGGTCCTCGTCCTCAACGGTCCCAACCTCGGTCGCCTCGGAAAGCGCGAGCCCGCGACGTACGGGTCCACCACGTACGCCGAGCTCGCCGAGCTGTGCCGCGCCCGGGGGGCCGAGCTGGGGTTCGACGTCGAGGTGCGCCAGACCGACGCCGAGCACGAGATGATCGCCTGGCTGCACGAGGCCGCCGACGCCGGGCTGCCGGTCGTCCTCAACCCGGCAGCGTGGACCCACTACTCGGTCGCGGTCGCCGACGCCGTCGCCCAACGCACCGCCCCGCTGATCGAGGTGCACATCTCCAACGTGCACGCGCGCGAGGAATTCCGCCGGCATTCGTACGTCACGCCGTACGCCACCGGGGTGATCGCCGGCCTGGGCATCCAGGGGTACCTGGCCGCCCTGGGGTGGCTCGCGACCCAGGGCTGAGCCGACCCGGCCCGAGCTGGTCCAGGACCGAGGTGACCTGGCCCGGGCTGGTCCAGCCCGAGTCGACCGGGCCCGAGCTGGTCCAGGCTGAGGTACGCAGGGCCTGGGCTGCCCCACAGGCTGAGGTACGCGGGGCCGAGGACGTGGTGGCTCGGGGGCAGCTCGGCACCGAGTAGCATCTGCCAGCATGGACAACCGCGTCGCTGACCTGACCCTGGCCGATTTCGGCCGCCGCGAGATCACCCTCGCCGAACACGAGATGCCGGGCCTGATGGCGATGCGCGAGACGTACGGTCCCCAGCAGCCGCTGGCCGGGGCGCGGATCGCCGGGTCACTGCACATGACGATCCAGACCGCGGTGCTGATCGAGACCCTCGTCGCACTCGGTGCCCGGGTCCGCTGGGCGTCCTGCAACATCTTCTCCACCCAGGACCACGCCGCCGCGGCGATCGCGGTCGGCACCGGCACGCCGGCGGCCCCGCAGGGCCAGCCGGTGTTCGCCTGGAAGGGCGAGACGCTCGACGAGTACTGGTGGGCCACCACCCAGACGTTCATCTGGCCCGACGGGGAACTGCCGACGATGATCCTGGACGACGGCGGCGACGCCACCCTGCTCGTCCACCTCGGCGTCCGCCATCAGAAGGCGGGCACGCTGCCCGACCCGCAGGCGGCCGGCTCGGACGAGGAACGGGCACTGTTCGGCGCGCTGCGCAGCACGCTGGAGCACGGCACCGTGGACTGGGTCGCGGTCGCCGACGCCATCCTGGGCGTCACCGAGGAGACCACCACCGGCGTCCACCGGCTCTACCAGGCCGAGCGTGACGGCACGCTGCTGTGGCCGGCGATCAACGTCAACGACGCGGTGACCAAGTCGAAGTTCGACAACATCTACGGTGTGCGGCACTCCCTGATCGACGGGATCAACCGCGGCACCGATGTGCTGATCGGCGGCAAGGTCGCGGTCGTCTGCGGCTACGGTGACGTCGGGAAGGGCTGCGCCCAGTCGCTGCGCGGCCAGGGTGCCCGGGTGATCGTCACCGAGATCGACCCGATCTGCGCCCTGCAGGCCGCGATGGATGGCTACCAGGTCGCCACCCTGGACGAGGTCCTCGGCATTGGCGACATCTTCGTCACCGCGACCGGCTGCTGCGACGTCATCTCCGCCGACCAGATGGCCCGGATGAAGCACCAGGCCATCGTCGGCAACATCGGCCATTTCGACAACGAGATCGACATGGCCGGTCTGACGAACTGGCCCGGCGTGCGGCGTACGACGATCAAGCCGCAGGTGGACGAGTGGGCCTTCCCGACCGGCACCACGGCGGCCGGTGCCGAGGTCGCCGAGCACGCCATCATCGTGCTGTCCGAGGGCCGGCTGCTCAACCTCGGCAACGCCACCGGCCACCCGAGCTTCGTGATGTCGAACTCCTTCACCAACCAGGTCCTCGGCCAGATCGAGCTGTGGGCGAACCGCGACGCCTACCCGATCGGCGTGCACCGGCTGCCGAAGCAGCTCGACGAGATGGTGGCGCGGCTGCACCTCGACTCCCTCGGCGTGCACCTGTCGACGCTGACCCGGAAGCAGGCGGACTACCTCGGGATCAGCGTCGAGGGGCCCTACAAGCCGGACTTCTACCGCTACTGAGGGACCGACGATGGACGCCGGGAGGGACCGCGCCGGCGAGGCACCCGGTGGGCCGTACGACGAGTTCCGGGCCCGCGACGGCGCCCTGCGGCTCGGCTGGGCGGAGCTCTCGGCGCTCACCGAGGTGCCGGTCGACTGGATCGACCGACAGCGGGAGGTCGACCGGCGGCTGGCCGACGACAACGTCACCTACCGCCCCTGGGCCACCCGTGACCCCGTGGAGATGCGCCACGGCGATGACGACGAGGAGGTGGCCGAGCCGCAGCCGTGGCGGCTCGATCCGATGCCGTTGGTGCTGCACTCCCGGGAGTGGCGAGAGCTGGAGACCGGCTTGGTGCAGCGGGCCGAGCTGCTGTCGGCGGTCTTCACCGACCTCTACGGCGAACGCCGGCTGCTGGCTGCGGGGGTGCTGCCGCCCGAGGTGGTGATGGGCCATCCCGGCTACCTGCGACCACTGATCGGCGCGCAGCTGCCCGGCGGGCTGTTCATGGTCGGGGCGACCATCGGCCGGGACGCCGATGGCGGCTGGCGGCTGCGCGCCCAGGAGACCCAGTCGCCGATCGGCGCCGGGTACGCGATGGAGAACCGGCGGGTGCTGTCGCGGGTGCACGCCGAGCTGTACCGGGAGGCCGACCTGATCCGGCTCACCCCCTTCTACCAGGCGATGCGCGCCGCGCTGATCGAGTCCGGCCCCCGTGAGGTCGAGGATCCGCACGTCGTCGTGCTCACCCCGGGCACCCACGCGGCCGCCGCCTTCGACCCGGCGTTCCTCGCCAGTCGGCTCGGCTTCCCGCTGGTCGAGGGCAACGACCTCGTGGTCCGCGACGGGCGGGTCTGGCTGCGTTCGCTCGGCCGGCTGGAACCGGTCGATGTCATCTTCCGCCACGTGCCGGCCCGCGCCACCGACCCGCTGGAGCTGCAGGCCGGCTCGCGGCTCGGGGTGGCCGGCCTGACCGAGGTCGTCCGCCGCGGCGCGGTGTCGGTCGTCAACTCGCTCGGCACCGGGGTGCTGGAGAACCCGGGCCTGATGGCGTTCGACGAGGTGATCTGCCGGGTCCTGCTCGACGAGCGGCTGCGGCTGCCGGCACTGCCGAGCTGGTGGTGCGGGGAGGACGCCGCGCGCAGCCATGTCCGTACGCATCTGGCGGAGCTGCGGCTGGCACACCTCGGGTCCGGCCGGACCTGGGAGGGCCCGCTGCTCAGCGCGGCGGAGCGTACGGAACTGATCCGCCGGGTGGAGGGGGAGCCGCACCTCTATGTCGGCCAGCAGATCCTCCCGCTGTCGATCAGCCCGGCGCTGCGCGACGGGCGGATCGGGCCCGCGCCGTTCCAGCTGACCGGCTACCTGATCCGGCACGGCGCCTCGTACGCCGCGCTGCCGGGCGGCCTCGGCGAGATCGTCGACGAGCCGATGGCGACCACCCCCGGGCCCGCCGCGTTGTCCGGCCGGCCGACCAAGGACCTGTGGATCGTCGGCAGCGACCTGGCGACCGCCACCGACGCCGACGGCGACGTGGTGACCGACCTGATGGGCGGCACCGCCGCGATGGTGCCGCGGGTGCTCGACGACATGTTCTGGCTGGGACGCTATGCCGAGCGGGCCGAGGACGTCGTCCGCCTGGTCAGCGCCACCCACCACGTGCTGGTCGAGATGAACATGGTGTGCCGGCCCGGCTCGGCCGTCGACGTGCTCCTCGACGCCCTCCACGCCGTCACCGCCACCCCACGCCCGGGTGACCGGACCAGCGCCTTGCGCCAGCTCCGGATCCAACTGGTCAACCGGTCCCGGCGCGGCACCGTGGCGCGCTGTCTGGCCCGGCTCAGCCACGCCGCCGACGGTGTCCGCGACCAGCTCTCCTCCGACGTGTGGGTGGTGCTGGCCGGTGCCGAACGGGCCCTCGACGACCTGCGCCGGGCCGAGCCCGACGACTCCAGCCGGCTGGGCGACGCCGCCGAACGCAGCCTCGTCCCGCTGCTGGCGCTCAACGGCATCACCGCGGAGAACATGGTCCACGACGCCGCCTGGCAGTTCCTCGACTCCGGCCGGGCACTGGAACGCGCCGTCATGCTGGTCGGCCTGCTGCGCTCCTGCCTCTCCGCACCCGCCCTGCGGGCCGGCGTCACCGCCGACGCCGCGGGACGCTGGTCGGTCCCGCCCCAGCAGCTGGTGCTCACTGCGGTGATGACCGCCACCGAGAGTGTCGTCACCTATCGCCGCCGGCACGGCGGCCGGCCCGAGGTTGCGGTCGTGCTCGGCCTGCTGGTGGCCGATCCGAGCAATCCGCGCTCGGTGGCCTTCCAGGTGCAGCGGTTGCAGCGTGCGCTGGGGCGGCTGCCGTACGCCTCGGCCAACGACCGGCCGCAGCGACTGCTCACCGACCTCGCCGAACTCACCACCGAGGCCGCGGTCCGGCGGGTGTGCCACGGCGAGCCCGCCCTCGTCCGGCCCGCGGACGGTCCCGAGGCCTCGGGGTCAGCCCCGGCGGCTCCCGCGGCCGGGCCCGACGGCCCGGCCACCCCTGCACCGGGACCCGACCCGGTGCAGTGCGTCGACGACTACCTGGCCGAGCTGCGGTCCCGGCTGTTGCGGGTCTCCGAGGCGGTGGCCGACTCCTACCTCCGGCGTGGCCCGCTGCCCCGCCCGCTGTGGGTCGCCGCCGAGCACCCGGCCGGCCCGGGCGGGGGTGGCATGTGAGGACCTACCGGATCCGACACGAGACGGCCTACCGCTACGAGGGCCGGATCACCTCCAGCTACGGACTCTGTCACCTGACACCGCGCGAGGACAGCCGCCAGCACGTGCTCGACCACCGCCTGCGGATCACCCCGGCGCCGGCCGATCTGGCCACGTACGTCGACGTGTACGGCAACGCCCGCACCTGGTACCAGGTGACCGAGCCGCACACCGACCTGGTGATCGTCGGGACCACCGACCTCACCGTGGCCGAGCAGACCGTGGCGCCGGAGGCACTCGCCGTGCCGTGGGAGCAGTGCCGCCCCGACCGTCGCCGCGACGTCACCGACTGGTGGCGCGCCGTCGACCTGACCCTGCCCTCGCCGCGGGTGGACGTGCTGCCCGAGGTGGCCGCGTACGCCGCCGGGTCGTTCCTGCCGGGCCGGCCGGTGGGGGAGGCGGTGCAGGACCTCAACCACCGCATCCACGCCGACTTCACGTACGACCCGAGGGCGACCACGGTGACCACTCGGGTCGGCGAGGTGCTGGCCCTCCGTGCCGGGGTGTGCCAGGACTTCGCCCAGCTGATGGTGTCGTGCCTGCGGTCGGTCGGGCTCGCCGGCCGGTACGTGTCCGGCTACCTGGCCACCGTCGCGGCGCCGGGGCGGCCCCGCAACATCGGCGCCGACGCCACCCATGCCTGGGCCGGGGTGTGGCTGCCGGGCGCCGACTGGTACGACCTCGACCCGACCAACGACCGGCCGGTCGACGAGTCCCACGCCACGGTGGCGTGGGGGCGGGACTACTCGGACGTGGCGCCGGTGCGGGGCGTGATCTACGGCGACAGCGGTGGATCGTCGATGAAGGTCAGCGTCGACATGGCCCCCCGTGAACTGTCGACGTTCCCGGCGCCCTGAGCCCCGCCGCGACGGCCTGAGCCCCGCCGCGATGGCCTGAGCTCAGCTCCGGCGGTTTTGCGCCCCGCTCCGGCACCGGGCTCAGGACTCGACAGTGCTCTCCGTGACGGCCCGGCGACGCGCCGTCTCCTCGGGCGACACCTCGGTCAGGGCCAGCGTGGCGACGAACCCGACCAGCAGGATGCCGCCCGCGACGCCGGTGGAGATCCGCGCCGCGTCGACCAGGGCGTCAGCGGCGAGCTGGGCCACCGGTGCGGTGCGCGGGTCGGCACGCAGCCCCGGGATCGCCGCGCCGATCGAGTCGTGCACGATGGTGACGACCTTGCTGCGGGCGGTCTCGGGCAGCTGGGTGGAGTCGAGCCGGGTCTGGGTGCCCTGGGTCAGCGAGCTGATCAGCAGCCCGCCGAGCACCGCGACACCGAGGGCCGAACCGATCTGGCGGACGGTGGTGAGCAGGCCAGACGCTTCACCGGACAGGCCGACCGGCACCTCGGCGAGGGACACGTTGGTCACCTGGGCGGTGGCCATGCCGACCCCGAGCCCGTAGACGAACAGGCAGATGCCGAGCGTCCACGCGTTGCCCGGCAGCGCCAGGGCCAGGCCGATCACCGCGGCGGCCTCGACGAGGACGCCGAGCTGGACGACCCGGCGGGCACCCAGCCGGCGGGTCAGCTGGGGGACCGCGCCCGACATCAGGAAGGTGCCGATGGCGAGCACCATCATCAGCCAGCCGGTGCCGAGGGCGTTGTAGCCGAGGGCGCCCTGGAGGACCAGCGGCAGGGTGAAGAGCATGCCGAACTCACCGAGCGCGATGATCATCGAGGCGATCGTGCCCTGGCGGAAGTTCCGGATCCGCCACAGGCCCAGGTGGGACTGGACGATGGCGCCGCGCTGGTGCCGGACGTGCTCGGCCCACACCCACAGGCCCAGCAGGGCGACACCGGCGGCCAGGGCGAACGGGACCGGGGAGAGGCTGCCGTCCGACTGGTGCAGCCAGCCGTAGGAGGAGGACTCGACCAGGGCGAAGACGATCCCGCCCAGGCCGACCGTGGCCAGCACCGTGCCGGACCAGTCGATGCCGCGGCGCAGCGTACGGTCCCGCGTCTCGGTCAGGAAGAGCGAGGCGAGAACGACGGCGACGATGCCGAACGGGATGTTCAGCCAGAAAGCCCAGCGCCAGCTGGCGTCGGTGGCCAGCCAGCCGCCGACCAGCGGGCCGACGGCTGCCATGCCACCGATCGCCGAGCCGTAGATCGCGAAGGCGATGCTGCGCTCCTTGCCGGTGAACATCGCGTTGATGGTCGATGTTGTCGCGGGTAGCACCATCGCCGCGCCGATGCCCTGCACCAGGCGGGCGATCAGCAGCATCATCGGGCCGGTCGCCGAGCCGGCGGCCAGCGAGGAGCCCATGAAGACGACAAGGCCGGCGATGAACATCATCCGCCGGCCGAACAGGTCGCCGAACCGGCCCGAGGTGAGCATCAGCGAGGCGAAGACGAGGGAATAGACGGCACTGACCCACTGGGCCTCGGTGGCCGTCATGTGCAGGTCCTCGATCACGACCGGCAGGGCCACGTTGGCGATCGTGGCGTCCATGATCACCAGCGAGGTGCCGAGCGCGATGGCGGCCATGCCCCACCAGCGGCGGGGGGCTCCGGTGAAGTCACCGGGTGGCGACGTGACGGCGGTGGCGGATCCGGGATCTGTGGGGGTGCTGCCCGGGGTGGGGGCGGCGGTATCGGACATGAATGCTCCTTGAGGTGCTGTCACGATGTGATGTGGGCTCACGACCTGACGTGGGTCAGGACGTGGCACGCTGATCTTGCTGACACACCGACGGTAACATGTCGACGAAGCGTCGGTAAAGTCTCGCCCTCTGTGTGATCCGTCACCGGTGGGGCCCTGTCATGGGAGGATGAAGCGGTGCCAAAGATCTCTGCCGCCACTGTCGCCGAACACCGCGCGATGAAGGAGCGTCAGGTGATCGCGGCAGCCGTCGAGCTGCTCACCACCGAGGGGGCCTCCGCCGTCACCCCGGCCGCGGTCGCCGAACGGGCCGGCCTGGCCCGCACCAGCGTCTACCAGTACGCGCGTTCGGGGAACGACCTGGCGGCCCTGGCGGTGGAGGAGATCTTCCTCCAGGTCAACGCCTCCCTGACGGCGGCGCTCGACGCGGCCGGACCCGAGCCGGCCGCGCGGCTGGAGGCGATCATTCGGACCATCCTGCAGGGGGCTGTGGACGGCCATGCGCCGGACCAGGCGCTCGACGTCGCCGCCCTCGGGGCCGCGCAGCAGGAGCGGCTCCGGCAACTGCACCAGGACCTGGTCGCCCCGCTCTCGGCCACGATCGCCGGGGTCGCCGGTGTCGGCAGCGGCGATGTCGCGATGCTGACGGCGATCTCCTGGGGGGCGATCAACGGCGTGGTCCCGCTGATCGAGCACGGCCTGCCGGTCGACCGGGCGGTGCCCATGGTGGTGGCGTACGTCCGGGCCGGCACGGAGGCCGCCGCGCGCTGATGTGCACCGGACGCCTCGCGATGACGTGCAGTGGGCGTCACTGATGCGCCGCGTGGGCCGCGGCCGGTGTCAGTGGGTGTTGACCTCGTAGCGTTCGCGGGCCAGGAAGATGCTGTCGCCCGTCATCGACTGGGCACAGCTGATGCCGTTGGACTGGCTGATGCACAGCACGTCGCCCATCTTCACCGCCGTGCCGTACGTCAGTGTCGGGATCGTGGCGGCGGTCATCGGCTGCCGGATCGAGTCGGTGTGGCAGACCACGGTCGCCTTGCCGTCAGCCCCGAGGGCGATGTCGTCGTGGGCCTGCTCGCAGTCCGCGGGCGCGGGCGGTGACCAGGACCTGTCCTTGGCGTTGCAGCGGACCGTGGAGGGGCCCATCCGGCAGATGATGTTGCCGGTCGGTGAGACGAACTGGTAGGCCGAACGGTCCGACAGGTCGAGGACCGCCGAACGACTCGCGCCGGGGGTGGGGGCCGGCGTGCCGGACAGCGCCGACATGGGGCCGACCACGGGCGAGGTCGACACCCGGCCCGCCGGTGCGGACGCCGAGGCGGCGTGACCGGTGGTGCCGACCGTGGAGGGCCTCAGCAGCAGTGCCAGGCCGAGGCCGACGACCACCGCGACACCGACGACCGCGAGGGCGATCGTCGCGCCCCGCCGGACGATCGGACTGTGCGCGCCGGCCGTCACTTGCCGTCCTGCAGGGTCTCCCAGATCTCCTTGCACTCGGGGCAGACCGGGAAACGGTCAGGGTTGCGCGAGGGCACCCAGACCTTGCCGCACAGGGCGATGACCGGCGTGCCCATGACCATGGCCTCGGTCAGTCGGTCCTTGGGGACGAAGTGCGAGAAGCGCTCATGGTCGCCCTCCTCGTAGCGGAGGTCCTCCTCCTGCTCCACACGCTCGTCGACGAGGGTCTCGGCGCCGGGGGACAGCTTCTGGCTCATGGCATGAGTCTACGTGGTGCCGATCGTCCCGGGCCCACCCGGCCGCAGGATCCGGGGCCCCCTGCTGCCGGATCCGGGCTCACCGGCTGCAGGATCCGGGCTCGCCCGGCCACGGGACATGGTCGCGACCGGGTGGGCCGCGGACGTCCGTCTGCGGTCCGTCCCGGTGGTGTCGTACGGTCCCGGGCCGCCTACCATGGGGCCAGTGAGTGCCCAGTTCCCCGAAGCCCCTGATCTCCGGTCGCGCGGTCTGTCGCCCGCCTACCCGGACCGGGCCGCTTGGGGAACCGTCAAGAACCTGCGCGCCTGGCAGGCCGCCGCCCTGCAGCAGTACCGCGAGGAGGAGCCGCGCGACTTCCTCACCGTCGCCACGCCCGGGGCCGGCAAGACCTCCTTCGCGCTGACCGTGGCGACCGACCTGCTCAACCGGCGGGTCGTCGATCGGATCCTGATCATCACCCCGACCGAGCACCTCAAGACCCAGTGGGCGTCGGCCGCCGACCGGGTCGGCCTGCTGATCGACCCCGACGGCAGCGCGAAGGGCGGCGCGGCCGGCAAGCACTTCGTCGGCACCGCCCTGACGTACGCCGGGGCGGCGGTGAACCCCAACGCGCTACGGATCAGGATCGAACACCACAACACCTTGGTGATCTTCGACGAGATCCACCACGCCGGTGACGCCCTGAGCTGGGGTGAGGCGGTCCGCGAGGCCTGCGAGCCGGCGAAGCGGCGGCTGTCGCTGACCGGCACCCCGTTCCGCTCCGATGCGAACCCGATCCCGTTCGTCACGTACGAACCGGACGGCGAGGGCACGATGCGTTCGCGCCCGGACTACAACTACGGCTATGCCGAGGCGCTGGCCGACGGGATCGTCCGCCCGGTGCTCTTCATGGCCTACTCGGGGGACATGCACTGGCGGACGAACGCCGGCGACGAGGTGACCGCCCGGCTCGGTGAACCGATGACCAAGGACATGATCTCCCAGGCGTTGCGGACCGCCCTCGACCCGCACGGCGCCTGGATCCCGGCCGTGCTGCGGGCTGCTGACACCCGGCTGACCGAGGTGCGCCAGTCGGTGCCGGACGCGGGTGGTCTGGTGATCGCCAACGACCAGAGCAGTGCCCGCGCGTACGCCCGGATGCTGCACCACATCACCGGGGAGAAGCCGACCGTGGTGCTCTCCGACGAGCCGAAGTCGGGGGAGCGGATCAGTGACTTCGCCGCCTCGCGGGACCGGTGGATGGTCGCGGTCCGGATGGTCTCCGAGGGCGTCGACGTGCCGCGGCTGTCGGTCGGGGTGTACGCCACGATGACCGCCACACCGCTGTTCTTCGCCCAGGCCGTCGGGCGGTTCGTCCGGGCCCGGGGGCGTGGTGAGACGGCCACGGTGTTCGTCCCGACGGTGCCGCGGCTGCTCACGTACGCCTCGGAGATGGAGGTGCAGCGCGACCACGCGCTGAAGCGCCGGACCGAGGACGAGACCTTCCTGCTCGCCGAGGCCCAGCGCGAGCAGAACACCGCCGACGCTGACATCGACGGGGAGCAGCACCAGTTCCAGGCGCTCGGCTCGGAGGCCGACTTCGAGAAGGTGCTCTTCGACGGAGGCGAGTTCGGCCTCACCACCATGGCGGGCTCGGCGGAGGAGCAGGAGTACCTCGGCCTGCCGGGGCTGCTCGACCCGACCCAGGTGAAGGACCTGCTCCAGCGCCGGCAGGCCGACCAACTGGCCCGCACCGAGGCCGGTCCCGCCCGCGGTCAGGAGGAGCCCGCCGGCCGGGCGCGTCAGCAGGCCACCCACCAGCGGCTGCGGGCACTGCGCAAGGAGCTCAACTCGCTGGTGTCGGCGTGGAACCACCGCACCGATCTGCCGCACGGTGTGATCCACAACAAGCTGGTCGAGGCGACCGGCGGGCCGCCGTCGGCCGCCGCCGACGAGGAGACCCTCGAGACGCGCATCGACCTGATCCGCCAGTGGGCGATCACCGGCGGTGGGCCGCGGTAATGCCGGGGCTCGGGAGCGGGCCCGGTGCCACGTAGGCTTGGTGACGTGACTGACAATGCGCCCGGAACGCCCCCGACCCTGCCCGCCGTGCCCGCCGGGTGGTACCCGGATCCGGCGGCGCCGACGACCCAGGAGCGGTACTGGGACGGCGTCGGGTGGACCGAGCAGACCCGCGTCGTGGATGCCACCCGTGCGTACGGTCAGCCGGGGTACGCCCAGCCGGGCTACGGACAGCAGTACGCCCAGCCGGGCTACGGTCAGCCCGGGTACGGCCATCCGGGCTACGGTCAGCCCGGGTACGGCCAGCCGACCTATGGGCAGGACACCCAGGGCCAGGGGCAGCAGCCCGGCGCTCCCGCTGAAGGACAGGCTCCGTACGGTCAGGTCTCCCCGTACGGTCAGCCCGGCCAGCAGGACGCCGGTCAGCCCTATGGTCAGCAGCCTGGCGGGTATCCCTCCGATCAGCAGCAGCCCTACGGTCAACAGCCCGGTGGATATCCGTACGTCCAGCAGCCGTACGGTCAGCAGTCGTACGTCCAGCAGTCGTACGGACAGCCGACCTACGGCTACGGCTATGAGATGGGCCCGACGACCGCCGATGGCGTGCGGCTGGCGAGCTGGTGGGCCCGGCTGGCGGCGTTCATCGTCGACTCGATCCTGCTGGGGATCATCACCAGCCTGGTCACCGCCCCGCTGCTGGCCCCGTACACGGATGCGGTCACCCGGTGGTTCGACGGGGTGGTCTCCGGGGCGACGCTCGACCCGGCCACCCTGCTGGAGTCCTACCCGACGCCGGTGGGCGTGATGGGCTTCTGGCCCGCGCTCGGAGCGATCCTCGCGCAGGTGGGCATCTGGTTCGTCTACTACCTGCTGCTGACCCGATTCCGTGGCGCGACCGTCGGCAAGATGATGCTGGGCCTCAAGGTGGTGCCGGTCGACCGGGGCCAGGCCACCGAGCCGGTCGGCTGGGGCGCCTGCGCCATCCGGGCCTTCCTCTGGGTGCTGCCGCAGATCTCCAACCTGACGTTGGCGGTCAGCTGGCTGGTGTTCTTCCGCTACCTCGACGGGCTGTGGCCCGTCTGGGACCGCAAGCGCCAGGCGATCCACGACAAGGCCGCCCGCACCCAGGTCATCCGCACCCGCTGATCGTGGCGCCGGCACCAGATCGCCCACCGGCACGAAGGAGGTCGCGATGGCCGAGCGCCCCGCTCGTGAGTACGTCACCGGCGAGATGACACGGCCGCTGCGGATCGCGTCCTGGGTGCCGGTCGTGGCGGCGGGCGACGTGGCCTGAGCCCGTGTGGCCTGACCCTATGGGGGCGATCTCAGGTGGGGCGATCGGGGGCTTGTGGCGGGGGCCTCGACGATGGCTGGGGCGGGAGTGGGGATAGGGTGAAGGGGTGGAGGCTTCGGCGGCTCTCCACGCCCTCCCGTCCTCGTTCTGGCAAGGAAAATCGTGGTTGCACCGAGCCCCCAACTCCATCGACTCGCCAGTGATCTCGGGATCGCGACGAGCTACTACGACACACTGGGTCGCCACCTCGAGGTGTCGGCCGACACGCTCGTGTCGGTGCTCGGGGCGATGGGGATCGATGGCAGCACGCCCGAAGCGGCCGAGGCGGCGATCGAGAAGCGCAAGGACGATGCCTGGCTGCGCGTGTTGCCGTACGTCGTGGTGATGCGCCGGTCCCAGGACCGGGTGATCAACGTCCACGTCCCGGACGGGCACGCGATCACCGTCACGGTCGTGCTCGACGGCGGGCAGGTGCGCAGCACCGACCAGGTCGACAACTGGGAGCCGCCGCGCGTCATCGACGGTGTCGCCATCGGTGAGGCCTCGTTCCGGCTGCCGGTCGGTCTGCCGCTGGGCTACCACCGGGTCCGGGCCGAAGGCGACGGCCGGTCGGTCTGGGCCCCGATGATCGTCGTGCCCGACCGCCTCGAGCTGCCGGAGCGCACCTGGGGCCCGATGGCCCAGCTCTATTCCGTACGGTCCGAGGCCTCCTGGGGCATCGGTGACCTCGGTGACCTCCGTACGCTCGTCGACTGGAGCGCGGAGCGCGGAGCCGGGTACGTGCTCACCAACCCGATGCATGCCGCCGAACCCACCGTCCCGCAGGAGGCATCGCCGTACCTGCCGACCAGCCGCCGGTTCGGCAACCCGGTCTACCTGCGGATCGAGGACATCCCTGAGTACGCGACGCTCGCCCGGGCCCAGCACGCCCGGATCGCCCAGAGCCGCCGCGAGGTGAAGGACGATCCGCGCACCTGGGAGCGTATCGACCGCAACCTGGTGTGGCCGGCGAAGATGACGGCCCTGCGGGTCGTCCACGAGGCCGAGCGCACGCCGGAGCGCGAGGAGGCCTACCGGCGCTATCGCTTCGAGCAGGAGGAGGGCCTGGTCCACTTCGCCCGGTGGATGGCCCTGGCCACGACGTACGGCGCCGACTGGCGGTTGTGGGATCCGCCGCTGCGGGACGTGCACTCCGCCGAACTCGACGTCTGGGCGGCCGAGCACGCCGACGAGGTCGAGTTCCAGATGTGGCTGCAGTGGCTGCTCGACGAGCAGATGGATGCCGTGCAGACCGCCGCGACCGCAGCGGGCATGCCGATCGGGGTGATGGGTGACCTCGCCGTCGGCGTGAACGAGCACGGCGCGGAGACCTGGGCCAACCCCGAGCTCTACGCCCGCGGCGTGACCGTCGGTGCCCCGCCCGACCCGTACAACATGAACGGCCAGAACTGGAGCCAGCCGCCGATGCGGCCCGACCAGCTCGCCCGGCAGGGCTATGCGCCGTTCCGCGCCCTGGTCGGCACCCTGCTGCGCCACACCGGTGGCCTGCGGGTCGACCACGTCATCGGCCTGTTCCGGTTGTGGTGGATCCCGGAGGGTCGTGCCGCCACCGAGGGGACGTACGTCTACTACGACCACGAGGCGATGGTCGGGGTGCTGACCCTCGAGGCCCATCGGGCCGGGGCGGTGATCGTCGGGGAGGACCTCGGCACGGTCGAGCCGTACGTCCGCGACTACCTGCGCGACCGTGGGGTGCTCGGCACTTCGATCCTGTGGTGGGAGAAGAACCACGAGGGCCGGCCGCTGGAACCGGAGTGGTACCGCGAGGCGTGCCTGGCGTCGGCGACCACGCACGACCTGGCGCCGACCGCCGGCTACCTGCAGATGGCCCACGTGAAGCTGCGCCAGGAGCTCGGGGTGCTGACCGAGCCGGTGGAGGAGGTGCTGGCGACGGAGGAGCACGAGCAGAAGCTCTTCCTCGATGCCTGCCGGGACCGCGGGCTGCTGCCCGGCGACTTCCGACTCTTCACCCCGGGCCAGCTGGAGGCCCGTCGGCTGCGTGCCGCACAGCTGGTCGGCGGGCCCGCGGGCGCGGCGAGTGGTGTTCCGCAGGACGCGGCGGCCGGTGACCCGCCGACCGCCGCGGCGCCCGCCGGGCAGTCGGCCGTCGACCGGCCGGCCGTTGAACCGATCGACCAGGGTGCCCTGCAGCGCGCCGTCGAGGCGCTCTACCGCTACCTGGTGCAGAGCCGGGCGCGGCTGGTGAACGTCGCGCTGACCGACCTGGTCGGCGACACCCGGATCCAGAACCAGCCGGGGACCGCCTGGGAGTACCCGAACTGGTGCATCCCGCTGTCGGGCCCCGACGGTGAGCCGGTGCTGCTGGAGGACGCCCTCGCGACCACGCGCGCCGAGGCCCTGGCGGCGGTCCTGCGCGGGGAGTGAGCCGGGCCCGGGCTCCCGTTGTCGGGGCCGCGGTCAGTTCGGGCCCGCGGTCAGGTTCGGGCCGGCCCGGTGACCGGGCCCGGAACTGCCGGACCGGTTCGTACGCCCGGATCCTCAGGGCCCGGAGCTGTCGGTTCCGGAGCTGTCAGGCTCGGTTCCCTCAGGCCTGCCCCTCCTCAGACCCGAGGCTGTCAGGCGTAGTCCGATTCGTACCGGGTCGGGATCACCGCGTCGCCCTGGGACATCTTCCGGGCGGCGCGGGGGAGCTCGGCCAGGCTGGCGCGGTGCCGGTCCCGGGCGGCCTGCAGGTCGTCGTCCCAGATGATCTCGCCGGCCCGGACCAGGTGACACAGCAGCGGCCGATCGTTGCTGTCGGACTGCGGCTGGATCCCGACGCCGATCACCTCGGCCTCGGCGACGCCGTCGGCGTTGAGGCGCCGCAGGGCGTACTTGCGGCCGCCGACGGTCCCCTTGTTCGCCGCCTTCTTCTCCACCGGCAGCAGCGGTGCGTCGGGCTCGTCGCTGGTCGCCCGTGCGACGAGCTTGTAGACGAACCCGCAGGTGGGGTGGCCCGAGCCGATCACCAGGTTGGTGCCGACCCCGTACCCGTCGACCGGCGCTGCAGCGAGCGCCCCGATCTGCCACTCGTCCAGGTCGGAGGTGACGATGATCCGGGTCGTCGTGGCGCCGAGGGCATCGAGCTGGTCACGTACGTCGCGGGCGGTGATGGCGAGGTCGCCCGAGTCGATCCGGACCGCACCCAGCTCGGGGCCGGCCAGCTCGACGGCGGTCCGGACGGCGTCGCTGATGGAGTAGGTGTCCAGCAGCAGCGTGGTGCCCTTGCCCTGCACGGTGAGCTGGGCCTCGAAGGCATCCCGCTCCGTGTCGTGCAGCATGGTGAAGGAGTGCGCTGCGGTGCCGGCGGTGGGGATGCCGAACCGGCGCCCCGCCTCCAGATTGGAGGTCGAAGCGAAACCGACGATGTACGCCGCCCTGGCCGCGGCCACGGCGGCCTCCTCGTTGGCCCGGCGGGCGCCCATCTCGATGCAGGGCCGGTCACCGGCCATCAGGGTCATCCGGGAGGCCGCCGATGCGACGGCCGAGTCGTAGTTGTAGACCGACAGCAGCGCCGTCTCGAGGACACACGTCTCGGCGAAGCTGCCCTCCACCGTGAGCAGCGGGGAGCCGGGGAAGTAGACCTCGCCCTCCGCGTAGCCCCACACGTCGCCGGCGAACCGGTAGTCGGCCAGCCAGTCCAGCACCGGCGCCGAGACGACGTGCTTGTCCCGGAGGAACTCGAGCTCGGCCTCGCCGAACCGGAAGTCGCGGATGATCTGCATCGCCCGCCCCACCCCGGCGACCACGCCGTACCGGCGCCCGGTGGGCAGCCGACGGGGGAAGAGCTCGAACAGGCTTCGGCGGAAGGCGGTGTCTGACTGCATGGCGGCTTCGACCATCGTCAGTTCGTAGTGATCGGTGTACAGCGCGGAACTGGTCACATCGGAAGCCTAGTGCCGTCCCGTCCCGGCCGGGTGGTGCCGGAGCCGCCGGTGGGTGAGACACTGTCCGGTATGACTGCTGCTGAGGACCCGACGTCTCCCGCCGGCGGGACAGCGGTCATCGAGCGTCCCGCCGAGGAGGCCGTCATCGAGGAGCCCTGGACGACCATCGTCTGGGACGACCCGGTGAACCTGATGTCGTACGTGACCCACGTCTTCGTCACCTACTTCCACTACGCCCGGGACAAGGCCGAGCGGCTGATGCTCCAGGTCCACCACGAGGGCAAGGCGGTCGTGGCGACCGGGACCAGGGAAGAGATGGAACGCGACGTGAACGCCATGCACCAGTTCGGTCTCGGGGCCACCCTCGGACGGGCCGAATGATCCGGCGCCGAGCGGCCCGTCTGCGGCGTCGGGCAGTGACCGGGTGACGAGAGGCGACGTGGTCGGGTGACGAGAGGTGGAGTGATCGGGTGAAGCGGTTCCGGAAGCGTGGCCGGGTGTACCAAGCCGTGATGGAGGAGTTCGAGGTCGGGCTGATGACGTCGCTGTGCGGCCAGCTCATCGACCTGCTGAGCCCCGAGGCGACCTCCGGGCCGGAGGAGCCGACCGAGGACGTCGGGGATTCCGCTGAGCCCGACGTCGGCACCGACCTCGACGAGCTCTTCGGCGATCCGATCGACCTCGGCTTCCCCGGTGGCGTCGGAGCACCCGGAGCAGGCGGCGCGGGTGGCCGGGCGGACGAAGGTGGCGCCGGTCCGCGGGACCACGAGGAGGATGAGGACAAGGACGCTTTCGACCCGTTCGCCCTGTGGGAGCAGGAGCTCGACCCGCATCGCCCGGACGTCGAGCGGCCCACCGACCCCGTACTGCTCCGGCTGTTTCCCGACGCGTACCGGGGCGACGACAAGGCGTCGGCGGAGTTCCGCCGCTACACCGAGCCGGACCAGCGCCAGCACAAGATCGAGGACGCCCTGATCGTGATGGCCGGTCTGGAGGCCAGCGACCGGGGCCAGCGCCCGGTCAAGGTCCCCCCCGAACAGGTCGAACCCTGGCTGCGGACGCTCACCGCCCTGCGGCTGGTCATCGCCGAGCGGCTCGGGATCAGCGACGCGCACCCCCAAGGAGATCCGGGGGCGGCGCTGCCCAAGGCCCGCGACTTCATGCTCGAGGTGTACGACTGGCTGGCGTACGTCCAGGAGACCCTGCTCGGCGCGCTGTGAGGACGCGCCTGCGCGGCGCCGGGGGCCCCGGATGCCGGCAGACGGTCGCGCTAAGGTCGATCGGTGACCATTCGCGACAGGACAGCGCCGATCGGGATCTTCGACTCAGGATTCGGCGGGCTGACCGTGATGCGAGCGGTCGTCGACCAGCTGCCGCACGAGGACATCGTCTACCTCGGCGACACCGCCCGGGCCCCGTACGGCACCCAACCGCTGGCGTCGGTGCGCGAGTTCGCCCTGGAATGCCTCGACCACCTCTACGAGCGCGGCGTGAAGATGCTCGTCATCGCCTGCAACACCGCCTCCTCGGCCGTCCTGCACGACGCACGTGAACGCTACGACGTCCCCGTCGTCGAGGTGATCACCCCCGCCGCCAGCACCGCGGCCCGCGTCTCCCGCGGCGGTCACGTGGGCGTCATCTGCACCACCTCGACCGCCCGGTCCGGGGCGTACGCCGATGCCCTGGCGGCGGTGCCCGATGTCCAGCTGCGCACCCGGGCCTGCCCGCAGTTCGTCGACTACGTGGAACGGGGCATCACGTCGGGTCCGGAGATCCAGCGGGTGGCACGGGGCTACCTGCGGCCGTTGCAGGAGGCCGGGATCGACACCCTCATCCTCGGCTGTACCCACTACCCGCTGCTGATCGGCGTCATCTCGTACGTGATGGGCGACGACGTGACCCTGGTCTCCAGCTCCGACGCGTGTGCCCGCGCGGTGTACCGTCAGCTCACCGACCGCGCCATGGTGAACGACCAGCCCGACGTCGGGTCACGGACCTTCCTCACCACCGGGCAGCCGGCGGACTTCCGCAGCATCGGTGAGCGGCTGATGGGCCGTGGCTTCATCGAATCGGTCGGCCAGTTCCTCTGACCCGGCCGAAGGGGCCGGGCCGGCGGACACGGACAGGCCCCGCCGGACGGTGACAAGGGCCGACGGACAGGGGCCGGCGGACCGGGACCGGGACAGGGACCGGCGGACCGGGACAGGGACCGGCAGCGGAGGAGGACCATGGCCGAGTTGGTGATCGTCGGGTGCAGCGGATCGGGGCCCGGGCCGGACTCCGCCGCCTCGGCCTACCTGGTGCGCGCGACCGTCGACGGGGTGGCCACGACCGTCCTGCTGGACCTCGGGTCGGGCGCCTTCGGCCCGCTGCAGCGCCTTGTCGACCCCCGCGAGGTCGACGCGATCGTGCTCAGCCACCTGCATGCCGATCACTGCCTGGATCTAGCGGCCTGGGACGTCGCGGCCGCCCACTCCACGACCGCCCCCTGGCGTCCCGTCGTCACGTACGCCCCCGCCGGCGCGCGGGACCGGATCGCCCGGGCCTGTGAGGTCGACGACCCGCGCGAGGCCGAGCTGGAGCGGTCGTTCGACTTCCGCCCATTGCGCGAGGGACGTACGGAGCGCCTGGGCTGCTTCACCCTGCGGGTGGCACGCGTCGCCCACCCGGTCGAGTCGTACGCCGTCCGTCTCGACGGGCCGACCGGCGCGCTGGTCTACTCCGGGGACACCGGGCCCACCCACGCGCTGGCGGAGCTGGCCACCGGGGCCCGGGTGCTGCTGGCCGAGGCGTCGTTCCCCGACCGGCCGGGACTGCCCGTGGACCTGCACCTGTCCGGTCGCCAGGCGGGGGAGGCGGCTGCCACGGCGGGGGTGGAGACCCTGGTCCTGACCCATGTGCCCGCCTGGGAGGACCCCGCCGAGCGGATGGTCGAGGCGGGTCGGGTCTTCGGCGGCCGGCTCGTGCGGGCGACGCCGGGGGCGGTGATCGGTTTCTGAGTCGTCCGGCCGGTTGCTGGGGCGCCACGGCAACGGAGACGCCTGTGACCTACCCGCCGGAGGCGCCATGACAGTCCGCCGAGGCGCCATGACAGTCCGCCGGAGACACCTTGACCGCTCGCCGGACCTGCGCCTCGGGGACTGTCGGTGCTCCCGGGTAATCTGACCGCCATGACCTCATCCACCGCCCCTGCCCGCACCGACGGCCGCGCTCTCGACCAACTCCGTGACGTCCGGATCACCCGCAACTGGCTCGACCACGCCGAGGGATCCGTGCTGATCGAGGCGGGGCGCACCCGGGTGCTGGTGGCGGCGAGCGTGGAGGAGGGCGTCCCGCGCTGGCGTCGGGGGTCCGGGCTGGGCTGGGTGACCGCCGAGTACGCGATGCTGCCGCGCGCCACCAATGAGCGCACGCAGCGCGAGGCGATCAAGGGTCGGGTCGGTGGGCGCACCCACGAGATCTCCCGGCTGGTCGGCCGCAGCCTGCGGGCCGTGATCGACTACAAGGCGCTCGGTGAGAACACGATCATGATCGACTGTGACGTGCTGCAGGCCGATGGCGGCACCCGCACCGCCTCCATCACGGGGGCGTACGTGGCGCTGCACGACGCCGTCTCGTGGCTGCGGGAGCGCAAGCTGCTGGTCGGCGAGCCGCTCACGGACACCGTCTCGGCGATCTCGGTGGGGGTGGTCAACGGCGCCCCGATGCTCGACCTGAAGTACGACGAGGACTCGACCGCCGACACCGACATGAACGTGGTGATGTCGGGCGACGGGCGGTTCATCGAGGTGCAGGGCACCGCGGAGGGCGAGCCCTTCGACCGCGGCCTGCTCAACGAGCTCCTCGACCTCGCCGCCAAGGGCAACGCCGAGCTGCGCGACCTCCAGCTCGCCGCGCTCGGGGTGACCGCCGCTGCCGGCACCGGAAAGTGACCACGATGCTGGACCGGGTGGTGCTCGCGACCAACAACGCCAAGAAGCTCGTGGAGCTGCGTCGGGTGCTGGCCGACTGCGGCCTCGACATCGAGGTATGCGGTCTGGGTGATTTTGAGCGCTACCCGGAGCCGGCCGAGGACGGGCGCACCTTCGACGCCAATGCGCTGATCAAGGCCCGCGCCGCCGTCGTGCACACCGGACTGCCGGCGCTGGCCGACGACTCCGGGCTCGAGGTCGACGTGCTCAACCGGATGCCCGGCGTACGGTCCTCGCGCTGGGCCGGGCCGGCCGGTGACGACGCGGCGAACCTGCAGCTGGTCCTCGACCAGATCGACGACGTGCCGGACGCGGCGCGGACCGGCCGGTTCGTCTGCGCGATGGCTCTGGTGCTGCCGGACCTGGAGGCGGATCCGTCCGGGCGGACGCCCGGTCAGGAGTTCCTGCAGCGCGGCGAGGTGGAGGGCCACATCATCCGGGCCCCGCGGGGCGACAACGGCTTCGGCTACGACCCGATCTTCCAGCCGCTGGGCGAGCAGCGGACCACCGCCGAGATGTCGCCCGCGCAGAAGGACGCGATCAGTCACCGTGGGCGCGCGGTGCGGGCGATGGCGACGTTCATCAAGGGGCTGCGGGAGCACCCCGTCACCCTGGCGCACTGAGAGGGATCCCCATGCAGCAGTACCTGGACCTGCTCCAGCACATCCTCGACACCGGGGTACGCAAGGCCGACCGCACCGGCACCGGCACGATCAGCGTCTTCGGCGCCCAGCTGCGGTTCGACCTGCGCGCCGGCTTCCCGCTGCTGACCACCAAGAAGGTGCACACCCGCTCGGTGTTCGGCGAACTGCTCTGGTTCATCAAGGGCTCGACCAACGTCGAGTGGCTGCATCAGCACCGGATCTCGATCTGGGACGAGTGGGCCCGCGCCGACGGCGACCTCGGCCCGATCTACGGCCACCAGTGGCGCTCCTGGCCCGACCCGGAGCACGGCGGCGCGATCGACCAGCTCGCCCGGGTGATCGAGTCGATCCGGCACGACCCAGACTCCCGCCGCCACATCGTGTCCGCCTGGAACGTGGCGGACATCCCGCAGATGGCACTGCCGCCCTGCCACGCCTTCTTCCAGTTCTACGTGGCGCCGCCGGCCGAGGGCGAGACGCGGGGACGGCTGTCGCTGCAGCTCTACCAGCGCTCCGCCGACATGTTCCTCGGCGTGCCGTTCAACATCGCCTCGTACGCGCTGCTCACCCATATGGTCGCCCAGGTCTGCGACCTCGACGTGGGTGACTTCGTGCACACCTTCGGTGACGCCCACATCTACCTCAACCACCTCGACCAGGTGCACGAGCAGCTGGGCCGTACGCCCCGCGAGCTGCCCCGGCTCCGGCTGAACCCGGCCGTCCATGACATCGACGGCTTCACCCTCGACGACATCGAGATCGTCGGCTACGACCCGTACCCGGCGATCAAGGCCCCGGTGGCGGTGTGACCGCGGGGTCCGGGCCCGAGCGCACCGGCAGGTCCGCGGGTGCCGGCGGGGGCACCGGCAGGTCCGAGGATGCCGGCGAGGGCACCGGCAGGTCCGGGGGCACCGGCGCGCGCCCCGAGCTCGTCGCGATCGCTGCGGTCGCCGACAACGGGGTGATCGGGGCCGCGGGGGACATCCCCTGGCGGATCGAGGGGGACCTGCCCCGGCTCAAGCGCCTGACCATGGGGCATGTCCTGCTGATGGGGCGGCGGACGTACGACACCCTCGGGCGTCCGCTGCCGGGGCGGACGAACATCGTCGTCACGCGCGACCCGGACTGGCGGGCCGACGGCGTCCTGGTCGCCCACGACCTGGACGGTGCCCTGGCCCTGGCCGCCGCGGCTGCACCGGGACGGATCATCTGGGTGTTCGGCGGCGGAGAGATCTACCGGCTCGCCTGGGACCGTCTCGACCGGCTCGAGCTGACCGAGGTGCACCGGCGGCCGGAGGGTGACACCACGCTCCCCGTGGTCGATCCCGGGGTGTGGGCCGAGACCGCGCGCGAGCCGCACGACGGGTTCGACTACGTGACGTACGTACGCCGCTGACCTGCGGCCTCGACGCCCACCGGATCGACGCCGACCGGATCGACGCCCGGCATGGAGTGGACGCCCACCGGCCGGCCGCTCGGCGATGCGAGACTTGACCGTCGCCGGGGCCCCGGTCAGACAGGGCCGCCAAGGAGGAAGCCGTGGACCGTCGCCGCCTCGTGGCCGCTCTGTCGCTGGTGGCGGCCACGCTGTTCTGGGCCGGCAACTACGTGCTCGGTGTCGTCGCGGTCGGCGAGCTCGACCCGGTCAGCCTGGTCTTCGCCCGGTGGGTCATCGCCGTCGTTCCGCTCGTCCTCATCGCCCAGGTGACGGAAGCACCGCGCTGGCGCGAGGTGCTCCGCCACTGGCGGTGGCTGGTCGCGCTCAGCCTCACCGGGCTGGCCGGCTACAACCTTTTCCTCTACGCCGCACTGCAGTTCACCGGCGCCTTCGATGCGTCGCTCATCAACGCCGTCAATCCGGCCCTGATCCTGCTCGCCGCCGCGATCTTCCTGCAGCAGCGCCTGACGCCGCGCGGCATCGGGGGCGTCCTGCTGGCGCTGCTCGGTGTGCTCCTGGTGCTGACCCGCGGCCACCTGGAGGCCATCGCCGGGCTGCGCCTCGGTCCCGGGGAACTGCTGATGTTCGGCGCCGTCGGCGTGTGGACGGCGTACACGATCATCGGCCGGCGTGCCCCGAGGATGCCGCCGGTCACGTCGACGGCGGTCCAGGCCGCCGTGACCGTGGTGGCGATGACCCCCTTCGTCGTGCTGAACGGCTTCCACGGCCCGCGCACCGCGGCGGGGGCCTGGTCGCTGGCCTTCATCGCGATCTTCCCGTCGGTGCTGTCCTACCTGCTCTGGAACCGGGCGCTGCGGGTCATCGAGCCCGGCCGGGCCGGGGTCTACCTCAACCTGGTCACCGTGTTCACGGCCCTGATCGCCGTCCTGATGGGGCAGACCCTGCGCTGGTCCGATGTGATCGGCGGCCTGCTGGTGATCGGTGGCGTGGCGTTCACCAGCGGGCGTACGCGGGCCCCGAGAGCCGTCGAGGTCAGTCGCGGATCGTGACGGCGTTCGCCGTGTCGCGGTCGAGGCGACCGAAGTTGTAGTAGGCCGCGCAGGCCCCTTCGGGGGAGACCATGCAGGTGCCGATCGGGGTCGTCGGGGTGCACGCGGTGCCGAACACCCGGCACTGCCAGGGCTTGATCCGGCCGGTCAGCACCGAGCCACACTCGCAGGCGGGCGGGTCGGCGACCCGGACGCCCGGGACGGTGAACGTCGCCTCGGCGTCCCAGGCGGCGTACTCGGGGGCGATCCCCAGGCCGGAGTGGTCGATCCAGCCCAGGCCACGCCACTCGAAGGTGTCGCGGGTGCGGAAGACCCGATCCATCAGCTTCTGGGCGACGATGTTGCCGTCAGGACGTACGACCCGGGCGTACTGGTTCTGCACCGTCGCCCGTCCCGCGGCGACCTCGCCGGAGGTGAACTGCTCCAGCAGCATCGCGACGGCCTGGAGCACGTCGAGCGGTTCGAAGCCGGTGACCACGACCGGCCGGTTGAACTCCTCGGCGAGGAAGTCGAAGGCATGGGTGCCGACCACGGACGCGACGTGTCCGGGACCGATAAAGGCGTCGATCTCCGTCTCACCGCCGTTGACGATGGCGCGCAGCGGCGGCTCGGTGGTGACGTGGTTGCTGAACACCGAGAAGTTGGCCACGCCCTCGACCCGGGCCCGTTCCAGGGTGACGGCGGTGGACGGGGCGGTGGTCTCGAAGCCGACCGCGAAGAACACCACCTGCTTGTCCGGGTTGTCCCGGGCGATCGGCAGCGCGTCCAGCGGGGAGTAGACGAACCGTACGTCGGCGCCGGCGGCCCGCACCTGCAGCAGTGATTCCTGCGAACCGGGCACCCGCATCATGTCGCCGAAGGTGGTCAGGATCACGCCGGGCCGGCGGGCCAGCCAGATCGCGTCGTCCACCCGGCCCATCGGGATGACGCAGACCGGGCAGCCGGGACCGTGGATGAACTCGATCCGCTCCGGCAGCAGGTGTTCCAGGCCATGGCGGTAGATCGTGTGGGTGTGGCTGCCGCAGATCTCCATCACCCGCAGCGGCCGGTCGAGCCGGTCGGTCAGCTCCTCGATGCGGTGCAGCAGGGCCCGGGCGGCGGCCGGGTCACGGAATTCGTCGACGTACCTCATTCGATCACCGACCGGCGGAAGGAAGCGATCTCGTCGTCCAGGATCGTGCCGCCCAGCCGGCTGATCTGCTCCAGGGTGATCGCCGCTTCCTCGGCGTCGATCCGGCTCAGCGCGAAGCCGACGTGCACCAGCACCCAGTCGCCGGGGCGGAGCTCCTCGTCGGCGAGCAGGTCGGTGGCGACCGTACGCTCCACCCCGCTGATCGCCACCCGGGCCCGCGGCTCACCGGGGTCGGGGATCGCGATGACCTCCGCCGGCACTCCCAGGCACATCGGCTCGTCCCCTTTCCGACCGGCTCGGCGCCGGTGCGGGACTAGTATCCTCCCCGACGCGGCCCCGGTGCCACCGAGGTCACCCACCGTCGGGAGCGGAGTGAAGTGATGGATCCCAGAAATCGCCTCAACGACGACGAGAAGGACGTCAACGAGAGGATCAGCCGGGTCCGGGCCAGGCGGCCACGGTTCACCGACGAGTACGTGACGCTGGCCCACGGCGCGGGTGGGAAGGCCTCCGCGGCATTGGTCGACGCGGTCTTCCTCGACGGGTACGGCAACGATGTGCTGGCGCAGCTGGGTGACGCGGGCGTCGTGGGGCTGTCCGCGCTGGGGGAGCCGGCCCCGGACGCCCTGCTGGCCATGTCGACCGATTCGTACGTGGTGAACCCGCTCGAGTTCCCCGGCGGCAGCATCGGGGAGCTGGCGGTCAACGGCACGGTCAACGACCTCGCGGTCAGCGGGGCACGACCGGCGGTGGTCTCGGCGGCGTTCGTGCTGGAGGAGGGACTCGACATCGCCACGCTGCGGCGGGTGGTCGCCGACATGCGCCGGGCCGCGGCCCGGGCCGGTGTCCGGATCGTCACCGGGGACACGAAGGTGGTGCCCCGGGGTGCGGCGGACCGCCTCTTCATCACCACCGCGGGGGTGGGGTTGGTCCCGGCGGGCCGCAGCCTCGGCGCCGACCGGGTGCGGCGCGGCGACCGGCTGCTGGTGTCGGGGCCGATCGCCGACCACGGCATGGCGGTGATGCTGGCCCGTGGCGACCTGGCCATCGACGCCCCGATCCGCTCCGACACCCGCGCGGTCAACGGCCTGGTCGAGGCGCTGCTCACCGCCGCCCCGCACACCCGGTGGATGCGTGACGCGACCCGGGGCGGCCTGGCGACCGTCCTGAACGAGCTGGCGCGGGCCTGCGGGCTCGGTGTCGTCGTCGAGGACGAGGCGGTGCCGGTGCGGGAGATGACCCGCGCCGCCTGCGACATGCTGGGACTCGACCCGCTCTACGTCGCCAACGAGGGCACCTTCGCCGCCGTGGTCCCGGCCGACGAGGCCGACGAGGCACTCGCCGCGGTCCGCGGCCTGCCCGGCGGTGAGCAGGCCGCCCTGATCGGCCGGATCGTGGCCGAACCGGCCGCGGCGGTGGTGCTGGTCACCGGCTTCGGCGGCACCCGGATGGTCGACATGCTGGTCGGGGATCCGCTGCCGCGGATCTGCTGACGACCCTTTCGCGGGTGGGATCAGGGACCCGCGGTCGGGATCAGGGGCGGGTCGACAGGGCGGGACTCACCGGCTCGACGCCGGCCGCCCGGCCCAGACCAGTCTCCCGGCCCACGCCTGGCCCAGGCACAGGCCCCCGTCGTTGGGCGGCACCACCCGGTGGGTGAGGACGTCCAGTCCGTACGTCCGGAGTCGAGCGGTCAGTGCGCGGGCGAAGATGCGGTTCACGGCGACGCCACCGGTCAGTCCCACGGTGGTGGTGCCGGCCTCCTGCGCGGTGCGCGCGATCCGGTCGGCGAACACCCCGGCGAGGCCGAGGTGGAACCGCCAGGCGCCCTCCTCGACATCGTCCCCGCGCCGGTCCAGCAGGTCCAGGAAGACGGCCCGCAGATCGGAGACAGGACCGACGGGTCCGGCCGGACCGCCCGTCCTCGGGGGGTGCGCCGCCGCCCAGCGGGCCGCGGCGCGTTCGAGCAGCACCGCCGCCTGCGCCTCGTAGCTCACCTCCGGGCACAGCCCCAGCATCGCCGCGGCCGCGTCGAAAAGCCGCCCCGTCGAGCTCGTCCCGACGACACCGAGGCCGGATGCCAGCTGGGAGGCGACGAGGCGGCGTTCGTCGGGCGGGGCCACGCGAGCGGCCGGAGTGGCGGAGATGTCCAGGTCCCAGGCGGCGGCCAGGCCCTGGGCGACCCGCCAGGGCTGCCGGACGGCCCGGTCACCGCCGACCAGCGGGACGTACGGCACGTGCCAGGCACGACGCCACGACCACGGCGACGGATCCTCCTCGGATCCCAGTACGAGCACCTCACCGCCCCACACCGTGGGGGCCGTCGTCGCGCCGGCGCCCTCCGGGAGGGGATCACCGGGGGAGGGATGCCCGGCGTCGTCGCCGTAGCCGGTGCCGTCGAGGGTGGCCACCACGACCGGCCCCTCGGCGATGCCGTGCTCGGCGAGCAGCGACAGAGCATGCGCGTGGTGGTGCTGGACCCGCAGCAGCTCCACCTCGGGGCGGGCCTCGACATAGCGCTCCGCCCAGGCGGTCGTCGCATAGCCGGGATGCAGGTCGCAGACCACCACCTCGGGGTCGCGACGCTGCATCGTGGTCAGCTGGGCCACCGACGCCTCGAAGGCGCGCTGGGAGGCGAGCGAGCCCATGTCACCGATGTGGGCGGAGACGAACACCAGGTCCCCGGTGGCCAGGGCGAAGGTGTTCTTCAGCTCCCCGCCCACGGCCAGGACGACCGGCTCGTTCGGGTCATCGGGTCGAGGATCGGTGTGGGGGAGGACCAGCGGCAGCGGCGCATAGCCGCGGGAGCGGCGCAGGGGCACCGCATCGGAGTCGGGCAGGGCCAACAGCACCGAGTCCTCCACCGGCACCGCGATGTCACGATCGTGCAGCAGGAAGCCGTCGGCGATCCCGGCGAGCCGATCCAGGGCATCGGCGTTGGAGTGGCACAGCGGCTCCTCCGACAGATTCCCGGAGGTCGCCACCAGGGCCAGCTCCCCGCCGCCCTCGCCGGGGTCGAGCAGCAGGGTGTGCAGCGGGGCGTACGGCAGCATCAGTCCCACGTCGTCGGAGTCCGGCGCGACGTCGGCGGCCAGGTCGTAGCCGGCCGCTGTGGGGGCGATCAGGATCGGATGGGCCGGGGAAGCCAGCAGCGCCAGCTGGGGTGGGGTGAGCTGCGCCAGCCCGGCGGCGACCGCCGTGTCGCGCACCATCACGGCGAACGGCTTGCCGCCGCGGCGTTTGCGCTCCCGCAGCCGGGCCACCGCCGCAGCGTTGCGCGCGTCGCACATCAGGTGGAAACCGCCCAGCCCCTTGACCGCGACGATCTGCCCGGCCAGCAGCCACCGGCGGGCCTCGGCGACCACCGCGTCCTGTTCGGCCGGAGTGGCGGGAGCGGCGATCGGCCGCTCGGCCGCGGCCTCCCCGGGCCGGGCCAGCCACAGCCGGGGCCCGCAGGCGTAGCAACTGATCGGTTGGGCGTGGAAGCGGCGGTCGGTCGGGTCGGTGTACTCCGCGGTGCAGTCCGGACACATGGCGAACCGGCGCATCGTGGTCGTCGCCCGGTCGTACGGCAGATCCTCGATGATCGTCAGCCGTGGGCCGCAGTGGGTGCAGGTGGTGAACGCGTAGCGGTGGCGGCGGTCGGCCGGGTCGGCCATCTCGGCCAGACAGTCCGGGCAGGTCGCGACATCCGGTGGGATGAGCGTACGGACCCCCGGCAGGTGCCGGCTGGGCACGATCCGGAACCCCTCCTCGCCGGGCACCGGAGGGAGGTCGCGTCGGGTGAGATCGATCACCCGCGCCAGCGGCGGCAGGGTGTCGAGCAGGTCGGTGAGGAAGTCGTCGAGGGTGCCGGGCGTGCCCTGGGCCTCGACGAACACCTGCAGGTCGTCGTTGCCGCACCACCCGGTGATCCGGTGCCGGGCCGCCACGACGGCGACGTGCGGCCGGAAGCCGACACCCTGTACCACCCCCCGCAGCAGGTACTCCCGACGGACTGTGGACATCACACCCTCCTCGACGGCGCGGCGCCACCCTACTGCCCCGACCGTGGCCGTGTGCAGCGGAACGCGACGGTCAACCCGACCGGCGATCTCCGCAGCCCACCGTCGACCGGTTGTCCACCGGCCGGGTGCGACACTGGGCGGCATGCACGAAGTGTCCCTGTGCCGTCAGCTGGCGGCGGCCGTCACCCGGGCCACCGGCGACCGCGAGGTCGAGGTCGTCCACGTGGACGTGGGCCAGCTGCGCCAGGTGGTGCCCGAGGCGATGCGGTTCGCCTGGACGTTCGTGGTGAAGGACACACCGCTCGCGCGGGCCCGGCTGGAGCTGCGGCTGCTGCCGGCGACACTGTCCTGCCGTGACTGCGGCGCGAGCAGCCGACTCGGCCCCGAGCTGGGCTTCGACTGTCGGGCCTGCGGCTCGGCCGACACCGCACTGACCAGCGGGGAGCAGTTCGTCCTGACCGCGGTCGACGTACGTACGCCGA
This sequence comes from Raineyella sp., assembly GCF_034933565.1. Classification (NCBI taxonomy): domain Bacteria; kingdom Bacillati; phylum Actinomycetota; class Actinomycetes; order Propionibacteriales; family Propionibacteriaceae; genus Raineyella; species Raineyella sp. The sequence goes on along the minus strand of NZ_JAYFNG010000009.1, from coordinate 57,734 downwards.
CCCCGGCCGACGACCGCGACGGGCGGTGCGAGACTGGCCCGGGGAAAGGAGATCGCGATGGGGCGCTTCCATCGGCATGACGACGGCACGGTCCACGTCCACGAGCACGACGACGAGGGCCACACCCACGAGCACGGCCACACCCACGACGACCGTGTGCCGGGCGACGGCCTGCCGCACACCGGATCGGCGGACCTGGACCAACTGATCGGCGACCACTCCGGCTACGGCACGGGGCGGGAGCGGATCGAGATCCTCGAGGACATCTACGCCGAGAACGACCGGCTGGCCGCCGCGAACCGTACGGCCCTCGACGCCGCCGGGGTCCGGGCGGTGAACCTGATGAGCTCGCCGGGGGCCGGCAAGACCACGCTGCTGGCCCGTACGTTGGCCGCGTTGCAGGGCAGGCTGCGGGTCGGCGTGATCGAGGGGGACATCGAGACGCCGCTGGACGCCGAACGGCTCGGCGGGTACGGCGCCCGCATCTCGCTGCTCAACACCGGGGACGGCTTCGGTGGCGAGTGCCATCTGGACGCCCCGATGGTGGCGACCGCGTTGCGCGGCCTCGACCTGACCGCCCTCGATCTGGTGATCATCGAGAACGTCGGCAACCTGGTCTGCCCGGCCGAGTTCGATGTCGGCGAGCACCGCAAGGCGATGGTGTTCTCCATCACAGAGGGGGAGGACAAACCGCTCAAGTACCCGGTGATGTTCCGCGCGGTCGAGGCGGTGGTGCTCAACAAGATGGACCTGGCCCCCTATCTCGACTTCGACAAGGAGCTCTTCCTGCGCAATCTGGCGGCGGTGAACCCGACGGCGAGCGTGATCGAGACCTCGGCGCGCACCGGCGAGGGCGTCGAGCAGTGGATCGACTGGGTGACCCAGGGCTGCCGGTGAGTCGCGGTGCGAGCCGTCCTCGCCGACCCGGATCGGCCACTACACGTCCCGTACACGGATAGTCTGGTCAGGATCAGTGCAGACGCGTCGCGTTGAGAGGTGCGACGCAGCCTGCTGCCGACGGGCGCGGCGTCCGCGCGTGAGGAGATGGCAGTGGCATGACGTACCAACCGGAGGGCTGGCAGGAACCGACACTCGTCGAGAACCTCGCCAGGGCTGGGGTCGAGCGGCGTGACTTCCTGAAGTTCTGTGGGGGACTGGCGGCGATCTTCGCGATGGGAGGTGCCGCCTCGGCCTCCGGCGCCCCACCGGCCACCGCCGAGGAGATCGCCGGGAAGCTCGGCGCGGTCACCAAGCCCAATGTGGTCTGGCTGCAGCTCCAGGAATGCACCGGCTGCATGGAGAGCACCCTGCGCTCCGGCGGCACCACCATCGAGGAGCTGGTGCTCAGCCTGCTGTCGGTGAACTACAACGAACTGGTGATGGCGGCCTCCGGGGACGCGGCCAACAAGGCGCTCGACGAGACCAATGCCAAGGACCATCTGCTCGTCGTCAACGGGTCGGTGCCGGTCAAGGAGAACGGCGCCTACTGCACGATCGGCGGCAAGTCCGCCGAGCAGGTGCTCCGCGAGTCCGCCGAGCACGCCACTGCGATCCTGGCGGTGGGTGCCTGCGCCGTCTGGGGCTCGGTGCAGGCCTCGAAGCCGAATCCCACCGGTGCGGTCGGCGTCGACCGGATCATCAAGGACAAGCCGGTGATCAACGTGTCGGGATGCCCGCCGATCGGCGAGGTGATCACCGCCACTGTCGCGTACGTCCTCAGCCACGACGGGGCGCTGCCCAGGACCGATGCCGAAGGACGCCCGCTCTTCGCGTACGACCAGCGGATCCATGACTCCTGCCCGCGTCGGCCGCACTTCGACGCCGGCCAGTACGTCCGGACCTTCGACGACGCCGGCGCCCGCTCCGGGTGGTGCCTCTACGAGGTGGGCTGCAAGGGCCCGAGCACCTTCAGCCCGTGCCCGGTCTTCCAGTGGAACCTGCACACCAGCTGGCCGATCGGTGCCGGCCACCCCTGCATCGGGTGCACCGAGAAGCAGTTCTTCGACCGGTTCACGCCCTTCTACCAGGTGCTGCCCGACGTCACCGGTATCGGCGTCGAGTCGACGGCCGAGAAGGTCGGCTGGGGTCTGGTCGGTGCGACGGTGGCAGGGGTCGGCATCCACGCCGGCCTCACCGCGGTGCGCCATGCGGCCTCGCGCCGGTCGGCCGCCGCGGCCGGCCCCATGCAGGCCTTCGGCGACAGCGAGCGGGAGTGGCGGGCCGAGCCGACGTCCCCGGACACGCCCGAGGACGCCGCCGGCGGGCCCGGCCAGGACGCCACGGCCGAGGAGATCGGCGGGACGCCACCACCGGGGGCGTCCGGACCGGATGACGGGGCAGGAAAGGCGGAGCAGCAATGACACAGCGAGTCGTGATCGATCCCCTCACCCGGATCGAGGGGCACCTGCGGATCGAGCTGGAGACCGGGAACGGGACGATCAGCAAGGCATGGAGCGAGACCACCCAGTTCCGCGGCATCGAGACCATCGTCGCCGGCCGTGATCCGCGCGACGCGTGGGCCTTCGCCCAGCGGATCTGCGGGGTGTGCACCTCGGTGCACGCGGTGGCCTCGATCGTCGCGGTGGAGAACGCCATCGGGTCGAACCCGCCCCAGCAGGCCCGGCTGATCCGCGACATGGTGATGGCGTCGCAGAACATCCAGGACCACGTCATCCACTTCTACCATCTGCACGCCCTGGACTGGGTGAACGTGCCCTCGGCCGCGACCGCCGACCCGCAGAAGGCGGTCGACTTCGCCACGGCGATCGGCTCCACCTGGAGGGGCAACACGCTGGCCCGGATGACCGAGGTGCGCGACACCGTCAAGGGCATCCTCGACTCCGGCCAGCTGAGCATCTTCACCGGCGGCTACTGGAAGCACCCGGACTACCGGCTGCCTCCCGAGGCCAACCTGATGGCGGTGGCGCACTACCTGGACGCGCTCCAGTTCCAGCGCTCGATGATCCGCATCGCCACCGTCTTCGGCGGCAAGAACCCGCACCCCAATTTCCTCGTCGGCGGCATGGCCTGCACCCTCGACCCCAACCATTCCGAGTCGATCAACCAGGTCCAGATCGACCAGGTCGGGCAGTGGGTCGCCGAGACGACCGAGTTCGTCAAGGCCTGCTACGTGCCCGACGCGACGGCCATCATGGGTGTCTACAAGGACTACTTCGACATCGGGGCCGCCCAGCCGAACTACCTCGCGGTCGGGCTCGCCGGCGCCACGTACGCCGGTGACCCGGCCTCCTCGAGACTCACCTCGCCCTTCACCGAGGTGAAGCCCGGGGCGATCTACGACGGCGACCTCGGCACCGTCCACCCCTTCGACCCGACCCGGATCGCCGAGTGGGTCAGTTCCGCCTGGTACACCTACCAGGACGGCGACGTCGGTCTGACGCCCGACAAGGGGGAGACCACCCCGCACTACACCGGCCCCCAGCCGCCGTACGACTGGCTCGGTGACCACGAGCAGTACACCTGGAGCAAGGCACCCCGCTACGACGGCAGGGTGGTGCAGGTCGGTCCGGTGGCGCGGATGATGCTCGCGTACGCCCAGGGCCATGCCGCGACGAAGACCCTCGTCGACGGGGCCACCCGCAAGCTCGGGATCAGCGTCGGTCAGCTCAACTCGACCGCCGGCCGGACCCTGGCCCGCGCGCTGGAGTGCTCGCTGCTGGCCGACATCCTGTCGCAGACCACGTTCCCGACCTTCGTGAAGAACCTCAAGGGCGGTGACATCGACGTTTTCGACCCGTCCCGGTGGGAGCCGTCGTCCTGGCCCGCCACGTCCTCCGGGTTCTCCCTGCTCGAGGTGCCGCGCGGCTTCCTGAGCCACTGGGTGACCGTGGAGAACGGGAAGGTGGCGCGCTACCAGGCCGTCGTCCCCACCACCTGGCTGGCCGGTGGCCGGGACGCCGGAGGCGGCCAGGGGCCGTACGAGGAGTCGCTGGCCGGCAAGGGCAGACATCCGCTGGTCGATCCCGCTCAGCCGCTGGAACCGCTGCGGACGATCCACTCCTTCGACCCCTGCATGTCGTGCGCGGTGCACGTGCTGGATCCGGCGGGAGCCGAACTGCAGGTGGCGACGTCATGAGCGTCACCGAGTCCTCCTCGGCGCCAGCCGCCGCCTCGGCTCCCGCCCCGCGGATCTGGGTCGGCTCCGCGTTCAGTCTGGAGCGCCTCAGCGAGGCGCGGGTGCTCGCCCTCGCCGCACTGTCGCCGGCCGGCAGCACCGACCCGGTGGAGAAGGCGCTGGGCCGTGTGCTGCGTTCCGAACACCCCGGCGTCCGGGCCCCCCGGGTGCAGCCCGGTGACGTCGACCCGGCCCGACCCGACCGGCGCTACAGCCTGACCCGGGTCCGCGACTTCCCGCTCACCGCCGGCTCGACCGCCGACCTGATGGTGATGCGCGGCAGGCTGACCGACGTGCTGGGCCGGGTCGCCAACAGCCGCGAGGAGAAGTCGGTCGCGAGGCGCAATGCGGCGGTCGCGCTGCGTCGTGGCTGTCGTGCCCTGGCGGTGGCGATCGCGCCGGTCGCCCCCGACGGGACCGTCGGGGCGTACCGGCTGGAGGGGTTCGTCACCGTACGGCCCGATGCCGAGGCCGCCGGCACGGAGACGATGGCCGCCCACACCGGCAGCTGGGTGCGGGTGAACGTCTGGACCGGCACGCTGCGCCTCCAGCACTGGATCAACGTGGCGATGGTGTTCATCCTCAGCTGCACCGGCTACTTCATCATGGACCCGTTCTTCGGACCGGAGGCCCATGCCGGGGGTCCGACCGGCTTCCTGATGGGGTGGATGCGGTTCATCCACTTCTCGGCCGCGTTCGTCTGGCTCGTCATCGGCGCCACCCGGGTGGTGCTGGCCTCCACCTCGCGTGACCGCTACCTGCGCTGGTCGGCCTTCTGGCCGCTGAAACGCAAGGAGGACGTCCGCAACCTGGGCCGGGTGATCCAGCACTACGCGCTGATCAAGGACGAGGGGCCGCTGTTCCTGGGCCACAACCCGCTGCAGCAGCTCACCTACACCGGCGTGTACATCCTCTGCGCCATCCAGATGGCCACCGGTCTGACCCTCTTCGGCCTCTACCACCAGGACAACCCGCTGTGGCGGCTGGCGTCGATGCCGGCGCACTGGTTCGGCATCCCCGGGGTGCGGTTCTTCCACGCGGCGATCATGTTCCTGCTCTGGGTGTTCGTGATCATCCACGTCTACCTGGCCGTCCGTGCCGACTCCCTGGAGCGCCATGGCGGCCTCTCGTCGATGATCAACGGAGGCGTGTGGCTGCGGCGGGGCGCCAAGCCGGTCGACGCCCCGGAGATCGAATGACGGCGCGTACGACCGTGCTCGGCGTCGGCAACCCGATCATGGGCGACGACGGCGTCGGGCTGGCCGTCCTCGAGGCCCTGCGGGTGGCCCGCGACGCGTTCCCGGGCGACGGGGCCCGCCTCGAGTACGTCGACGGCGGTACGGGTGGGATGGCCCTGCTCCCGCTCGTGCAGGAGTCCCCCCGGCTGCTGGTCCTCGATGCGGTGGCCGGGCCGATCCCCGGCACGGTCGTCCACCTGAGGGGCGATCAGGTGCCGCGGATGCTGTCCAGCAAGCTGTCGCCGCACCAGGTGGGTCTCCTGGACGTGTTCGCCGCCGCCCGGCTGCTCGGCCAGGAGCCGGAGACGGTCGAGGTGATCGGGGTCGTGCCGGAATCGGTGGACCTGCGGCTCGGCCTCAGCCCGACGGTGGCCGCCGCGGTCCCCGACGCGGTCAGTCGGGCGAGGCGGATCCTGGACCGGTGGCTGTCGATCCCCGCAGAGGCCTAGACCGGTGATCAGTCCCGCCGGTGTGCGCGTCCGGGCCCGCTGCTGCGTCCTCTCCGGGCATCCTGGTGTCGAGAGGATCGGTGTCGGGAGGGCCGCTGTCGAGAGGGCCAGGACCGAGAGGGCCGCTGTCGACGGGGTCACTGCCGACGGGGTCGTCGTCGGGACGGTCGATGTCGAGATCGGCCCAGGTCACCTCGAACTCCCGCCCGTGCGACAGATTACCGGTCGGCGTGTCGCACACCGGGCAGGTCAGGGCGAAGAACTCGTCGATCGGCTGATCGGTGCCGCAATGCGGGCACCACACCGTCGCCGGGACGACCTCCAGCTCCAGGCGTGCGCCCGCCACCACGGTGCCGGCCACCGCGATCGGCCAGGCGCCGGTCAGGGCTTCGGGGACCGCGCCGCTGAGCGTCCCGACCCGCAGCCCGACCGCCTGCACCCCGGTCGCGCCGGCGCGCTCGGCGGCGGCGGTCACCGCATCGGCCACGGAGCGGAGCAGACCCAGTTCATGCACCGGCCCATCGTCCCACCGGTCGGGAAGGAGCGTCACCCATGACCCAGCATTGGGTGCTCGACGAGATCATCGACCCGTTCGGGGCAAAGGTCGTCGTGGAGCGCGCTCCGGACGGGGCGGTGCGGGAGGCGCGGTTCGACCTCGCCGGGCTGCCGCGGATCGACCCGCTGCTCACCGGCCACCGGGTCGCCGAGGTGCCCTCGCTGGTCGAGCGGTTGTGCGGCGTCTGTCCCGCCGCCCACCACCTGGCCGGGATCCGCGCCCTGGAGTCCCTGGCCGGCGGGGTCGAGCTGCCGGCCGCCGCGGTCGTCTCCCGTCGGCTGCTGCACCACGCCTCGGCGATCGCCACCCACGCCGTCCGTGCCGTGGCCACCGACCGCGACGATGCGCTGGCCCTGCGGCGGTTCGCCAAGGCGGTGATGTCCGCGGTCGGGTCGCCGGGGCACTTCCCGGCCACCGCGGTGCCCGGTGGTGTCGCCGTACCGGTCGAGGCCGAGGCCCGCGACCGCTGCCTGGGCCTGCAACCTGCGGCCCTCGCGGCGGCCACCAGGATCGCGGAACGTACGCTGCCGCTCCCCGGCCCGGCCGACGACTTCACCGGTGCGGATGTCGCCCTGGTCGACGAGGAGGGCCGTCCCGACCTGCTCGGGACCCGGCTGCGAGCGGTGGCCGCCGACGGTCGGGTGATCGTCCCCGCCGCCGCGCCCCGGCACTGGGACAGCCTCATCGCCGAGTCGGTGCCGGGTGATCCCGCCCCGCGGCCCTACCTGCTGGCCCTCGGCGCCGACCACGGCCGCTACCGGGTCGGCCCGGTCGCCCAGCTGCGCATCGGTGCGCTCACCACCCCCCGTGCGGCCGAGCTCCGGGCCGACTGGTCGGGCCGGGCAGGGCAAGCGGCGGCGGCCCGCGCGGTCATCACCGTCCACTCGGTGGAGGTGATCGGCGACCTGCTGGACCACCCGGCCATCCTCGATCGGCGGATCCTGGCCGAGGTGCCTGCCCGCCGTGGGCCCGCTGTCGGGGTCGGCTGGGTGGACGGCCCGCGCGGTCTGCTCGTGCATCGCTACCGCGCGGCCGCCGACGGCCGGATGGAGGCCGCGACGGTGCTCACCCCCACCGCCCAGAACGAGTACTGGCTGGCCCAGTTGCTCCGCCGAGCGGTCGCCGCCGGGCCCGACGGCCCCGGGCGGGCGGAGGGCGATCTGGAGGACGCCATCCGCGAGGCCGACCCCTGCCTGCCCTGCTCGTCCGCCCCGGCGGGAGCGATGGGGCTGGTCGTCGAGGAGACCCCGCCACGTGCCCCGGGTGGCCTGTCGTCGCACGCCTCGGGTGGCCTGGCGCCGGTGACCGGGGCCTGTTCCTCCCCCAACTCCGACATCCCAGGAGGGCTGTAGCGTGTGCGTGTCCGTACCGTCCAGGATCGTCCGGATCACGCCGGGCGTGCTGCCGATGGCCGACGTCCGGGTCGCCGACCGGGAGGTGTCCTGTTGTCTGGCGTACGTCCCCGAGGCCGAGGTGGGTGACTTCGTCCTCGTCCAGAACGGCTTCGCCATCGAACTGCTGGACCCGGAATCGGCCGCGCAGTCGTGGCGGGCGTTCGCCGAGCTGGGCGTCCTCGAGGCAGCCGGCCCGGACGCCGGGGTCGACGCATCCAGGACCGACGCGCCCGGCCTCGAGATATCCGGGACCGCCGGAACCGGGAACGCCGCACCCGGGGACTGAGACTCCCGGGACCGCGGACGCCGTACCCGGGGGCGTGTGAGGCTCACCGCCACCTTTGCGCCGCTCAGCTGCGGTGCTCGGCCTTGTACGCCTCGAAGTCCCAGCCGGGGCGATCACCGCTACCGTCGAGGAACTGTTCGGCGGCCCGGCGACCGTTGCGGTAGAGCAGGTCGCGATCGGTGTCGGACAGGTCGAACTGGGTGGTCCGGATCGTGCCGGTGTCGATGAAGATGGTCCGGTCGATGGCGCCGTCCTCGTCGATGTGCAGCTGGTCGTAGAAGCCCATCATCGTCCGGAGCAGGGCGAGGCCGAAGCTCAGGGGGCCCTTGACCGGATTGGCCGTGCCCTGCCGGGACGCCGGTCTCGTGCCCAGCATGATGCCGAAGGTCGGCCAGCGCGGCGTGACGCCCGCAGGAGCGTCGAAGACCTCGATCGGGAAGTTCGACAGCATGCCGCCGTCGACGAACCAGGTCCGCCGCCCGTCCTTCGTCGCCCACCGGACGGGTCGGTAGAAGAACGGGATCGACATCGACGTACGGACGGCGTCGGCGACCGGCTCGGTGGCGGGCTCCCGGCCGAAATCGGGGTAGTCCCAGGGGAGGTAGCGCAGCCGCCCCTGGCTGATGTCCGAGGTCGCGACGATCAGCCGGAACCGGCGCTCGGGCGGCAGCGGGTGGTGCTCGGGATCGGGATCCTCGTACGCCAGATCGGCGAACGTCCCGGTCCTGCCGTACGCCCCGTACGTCCTCAGCTGGTCGTCGAGCCAGGTCCGCAGGTAGTCGCCGCGGTAGATCCCGTCGTGCAGCAGCAGGTCGATGACCTTGCCGATCAGCGTGTCGTCCCACCACCGACCGTCCTGGAACCTGCTGTAGTCAGCGGCCCGGAGGATCTCCGTCATCTGCTTGGCCGGGATCCCGGCGGCGACCAGCGACGCGGCGATCGCGCCCGCCGACGTCCCGGCGACCCGGTGGAAGGTGTAGCCGCGCTCCTCGAGCACTTCCACGGCGCCGACCAGGGCGATGCCCTTCACACCGCCGCCCTGCATGACCAGATCTGCTTCGGGCATGTCGTCCCCCGTGAGGAATCGCCTCGCGTGCCGCCCGACAGCCGGGCGCCAATGCTTGTGACCAGCGTCACTCCCAGGCGTCGGGTCGGTCAACACGCACACCGGAACCGGATCGGTCGACGTGGCACCCAGGGCCGGGCCCGTTGGCAGTGTCCCGAGCGGGCAGGCCGGTCGACAGTGTCCCGAGCGGGCGGGCCGGTCGACATGCACCCAGGGGACGGCGCGCCCACGGGTCCGGGCGATCGACAGCCGGATCCCGGGCGACCGTTGTGTCGCCGGTCACACGCTCCTACGCTGCTGGTATGGAACGGGGCGCTGCCGCCCTGATCGGCGTCACATCTGCCGGCCTCGGGGTCGCCGCCGGGCACGTGGTCGCGGCGTTCGTCGCCCCCGCCGCCTCACCTCTGCCGGCCGTCGGGGCGACGGTGGTCGACGCCACTCCCACGCCGGTGCGCGAGTTCGCCATCCGGGTGTTCGGCCCCCTCGACAAAACGGTCCTGACCGGCGTGATCGTGCTGGTCGTCGCCGCGCTGGCCGTCCTCGCCGGGATCCTGGCGAGGCGGAGCCTGCGGCAGGGCCTGCTGCTGGTCGGCCTGCTCACGCTGGCACTGGTGCTGGCCGCCATGACGCGGCCCGGGGCGGCGGCCGTGTTCGCCCTGCCTGGTCTGGTGGCCGGGCTGGTCGGGGGAGTGGCCCTCGCGCTCCAGCTGCGCTGGGCGTGCGGGCCCCGCGTGCACCTGCCGGCCGTCCGGCTCCCCACCCCACACGAACCCACCTCGTACGGCTCCACGCCGGAGAGCCCCACGCCGGAAGGGGCCGGGCTGGGAAGGCTTGGGTCGGGAAGGGCCGGGCCGGGAGGGGCCGCGCCGGCGGCACCCGCGTCCATCGGGGGCGCCGCACCGGGGCCTCGAGCGGCGACCCTCGACCGACGTGCCCTGTTCGTGGAGACCGCCGGCGTGGTGGTCGCGGCCGGACTGGCGGGCTGGGCCGGCACCCGGCTGATCGGCCGCGGCGGTGTCGGCGGGGCCGTCGCCCCGATCCCGGCGGTCACCCTGCCGCCGGTGGCGAGCCCGCCACCCGCCCTGCCCGCCGGCCTCGAGACGACCGTGCCGGGGGTGAGCCCGCTGCGGACCGCGATCGGTGACTTCTACCGCGTCGACACCGCGCTGTCGGTCCCGCGGCCCGACCCGACCACCTGGACGGTCAGCATCGGTGGCCGCGTCGCCCACCCGTACGCCCTGACGATGGCGGACCTGCTCGCGATGCCCCTGGTCGAGCGCGACATCACCCTCACCTGTGTCTCCGACCCGGTCGGCGGCCCGTACTGCGGCAGCACCCGGTGGACCGGCGTCCTGGTGGCCGACCTGATCCGCCGCGCCGGCCCCGATCCGGGGGCCGACATGGTGCTGAGCCGCTCCGTCGACGGGTTCACCGCCTCGACCCCGTTGGCCGTGCTGCTCGACGGTCGGGACGCGATGATCGCGCTCGGCATGGACGGCCGCCCGCTCACCGCCACCCACGGCGCGCCCGCCCGCCTGCTCACCCCCGGGCTGTACGGCTACGTGGGCGCCACCAAGTGGCTCACCGAGCTGAAGGTGACCACCTTCGCCGCCGACACCGCGTACTGGACCTCGCGCGGCTGGGCCGACCACGCCCCGGTCAGGACCGCCACCCGGATCGACACCCCCGCCGGCACGATCAACGCCGGGCAGGTGCCGATCGCCGGGGTCGCCTGGGCCACTCACCGCGGCATCGGCCGTGTCGAGGTGCAGGTGGACGACGGACCGTGGCAGCCGGCCACCCTCGGCCCCGACGTCGGGCTCGACTACTGGCGCCAGTGGTACCTGCCGTGGGCGGCGGCACCCGGGCGCCACGTCCTGCGGGCCCGGGCGTACGACGCCTCCGGCCAGGTGCAGACCGCCGAGGTCGCCGACGTGCTCCCCGACGGCGCCACCGGCTATCCCGTGGTGGACGTCACCGTCCGCGGCTGAGCACCGCGGGGCCTCGGGGACCTCATCCCATACGAATGATCAGGATCCTGTACAACTGTATTGCACCGGTTGTACTGTTGCGGTATGGCGGTCGAGGAGAGTGACCTGACCGGTCGGGCCCGGATCCGGGATGCGGCCCTGGCGGTCTTCGCCGAGCGCGGCGAGAAGGGCGCGACGATCCGCGCGATCGCCGCCCGGGCCGGCGTCTCCCCGCCGCTGGTCCAGCACCACTTCGGCACCAAGGCCGGCCTGCGGGCGGCCTGCGACGCGTACGCGCTGGAGTACCTGCGGGCGGAGGTCGCCGCCGGGATCGACGAGGCGCGGCTGGCCGATCCGGCCTTCACGGCGGAGGCCCTGCGCGCCGGGCCGTCGGTCTCGCGCTACCTGGTCCGGGCCCTGGTCGACGGGTCCCCGGGGTCCGAGGCGCTGTTCGACGAGCTCGTGGCGATCACCGAGCCGTATCTGCGGACGCAGGACCCGGATCTGCCGGTCCGCGCCAAGGCCGCCGTCCTGGTGGCGATGAAGCTCGGCGTCTCCGCCTTCGCGCCGCAGCTGTCCCGGGTGCTCGGCCTGCCGATCCACTCGCCGGCCGGGACGGCCCTGAGCGGGCGCGCCGAGCTGGAGATCCTCAACCCCGACCTGACCGACCCCACCATCTTCGACCGGGCACGCCAGGGCCTGACCGGACTCGGGCCCACGTCTGGTCAGGACGCGTCTGCTCAGCACGCGTCTGCTCAGCACGCGTCTTCTCAGGAAACGCCTGCTCAGGACGAGCCTGCTCAGAACATGCCTGCTCAGGAAACGGCTGCTCAGGAGGAGCGATGATGTCTGACTCCGCTGCGGTGATCAGCACCGCACATCTCACCAAGACCTTCGGGGCCACCCGGGCCCTCGACGGCCTGGACCTGGACGTTCCCGCCGGGGAGGTGCACGGGTTCCTCGGGCCCAACGGCGCCGGCAAGACCACCACCCTGCGCATCCTGATGGGCCTGTTGCGCCCCACCTCCGGGCAGGTGCGGGTGCTCGGCCTCGACCCGTGGGCCGACCAGGTGGCGGTGCACCGCCGGGTGGCGTACGTTCCCGGCGACGTGGTGCTGTGGCCCACCCTGTCGGGCGGGGAAGTGATCGACCTGCTGGGCCGGCTGCGTGGCACCGTCGACCGGGCCCGTCGCGACGCCCTGGTCGACCGGTTCGACCTGGACCCCTCGAAGCGTTGCCGGGACTACTCGAAGGGCAACCGGCAGAAGGTCGCCCTGGTGGCCGCTTTCGCCGCCCGGGCCGAGCTGATGATCCTCGACGAGCCGACCGCGGGCCTGGACCCGTTGATGGAGCGGGTGTTCGCCGACCTCGTCGGCGAGGTGCGCGCCGAGGGTCGTACGGTGCTGCTGTCCAGCCACATCCTGTCCGAGGCCGAGGAGCTGTGCGACCGGGTCAGCATCATCGGGTCCGGGCGCCTGGTGGACTCCGCGCCGTTGCGGGAGCTGCGCGGCGCCCACCACACGCTGGTCGACGCACGGTTCCGCACCCCGGTCGCCCCGTCCGCCTTCGCCGGGCTGACCGGGGTCGGCGACCTGCGGGTCGAGGCCACGTCGGTGACCTGCCGGGTGGAGCCGGAGGGCCTCGCGCCCCTGCTCTCGGTGCTGGCCGGCCTCGGGGCGGTCAGTCTGACCTGCACACCACCCTCGCTGGAGGACGTCTTCCTCGCACACTACGAGTCCGAGGCCGTGCGATGACCGGTGATCGATGGGTCGGGTTCGGCCCGGTGCTGCGGCTCGTCCTGCGCCGGGACCGGGTCCTGCTGGCCACCTGGGTGGCCGTCATGGCCCTGCTCGCCATCGGACTGGTGCCGAGCGTACGGATCGGTTACCCCACCCCGCAGGCGTTGGCCGCCTTCGCCGCCTCGGCGATGGCCAACCCGGCCGAGCTGGCGCTGCGCGGGCCGATCTTCCAGGCCTCCGTGGGCGGCCTGGAGGCGTGGACCCTGGCCTCGTCCGGCTCGCTCGTCAATGCCGTGGTCGGGATCCTGCTGGCCGTCCGCAACACCCGCACCGAGGAACACACCGGTCGGACGGAGCTGCTGCGCAGCGCCCCCGTCGGTCGGTTCACCCCGCCGGCGGTCGCCGTGGTCGCCCCGGGGCTCGCCGCCCTGGTGCTGGGCCTGGTGACCTTCCTCGGGCTGGTCGTCGAACAGCTGCCGGCCGCCGGGGCCGCCGTCCTGGGCGGCATCCTGGCCGCCAATGCGATCCTCTTCGTGGCCGTCGGCGTCCTCGCCGCACAGGTCACCGCCTCTCCCGGCGCCGCCCGGGCGCTGGCCTTCGTGCTGCTCGGCGCGGCGTTCGCCGTCGCGGTGATGGGCGACCTCACCCACAGCGCGCTCGTCTGGGCCAGCCCGTTCGGCTGGGCCCGGCACGCGGCCGCCTTCGCGTACGACCGGGGCTGGGCGCTCCTGCTGCCGGTGGTCACGACGATCGTGGTGCTGGTCGTGGTGGCCGTCATCGCCCGGGACCGCGACCTGGGTGGCGCCCTGGTCCGTCCCCGGCCGGCGCGGTCGACGGCCGCGGCCTGGTTCGCCTCCCCGCTCGCACTCGCCTGGCGGCGCCAACGCGGTGCGCTGGTCGGCTGGGCACTGGGCCTGGGGGTCCTCGGCCTGCTGATCGGGTCGGTGACCGGGTCGCTGTCCGCGCAACTGGACACCCCGGCGTTCCACGCCTTCGCCCAGCGGGTGGCCGGCGGGATCAGCGTCGGGCGGGCGTTCTTCCTGTTCATCCTCTACGTCCTCGCCCAGGTCGCCACCGCCGCGGCGCTCGCCGCCGTCCTGCAGCTGCGCTCCGACGAGGCAGCCGGCCTGGCCGAGACGCTGCTCGCGACCCCGGTCGGCCGACCGCGTTGGGTGCTCGCCCAGACGGTCGTCGCGGTGGCCGTCGGGGCCGGGGTGATCACCGGCATCGGGCTGGGCGGTGCGGCGTCGTCGGGGGACTGGGGCGTCCTGCTGCTCGGGCTGGGCTACCTGCCGGCCGTCGTGCTGATGGTCGGTCTGGCCGTGGCGCTGATCGGCTGGGCACCGCGGGCGGCGGTGGCGGTGTCCTGGGCGGTGCTCGGGCTGGTGATGTTGGTGGACCTGCTGGGGGAGTTCGGCCTGGTCGCCACCTCGGCGATGAACGTGTCTCCGTTCGCGCTGCTGTTCAACGGCCTGGTCGGCTCACTCTCCTGGCCGTTGGCCGCCGTCGGGCTCGCTGCTGCGGGCGTCCTGCTGACCTGGCTCGGCACCGTCGGCATCCGGCGCCGCGACCTGCGACCCTGACGGCTCGCCCGGGCCGGGCGCCGTCCGGAGCCATCGACCTGAGCCACCGTCGGGGACGTCGTGCGGAGCCGTCCTCGGATGCTGTCCGGAGCCGTCCTCGGACGTCCTCGGACGTCGTCCGACGTCGTCCGGCGCCGCCCGGAACCGTACCGGCGGCGTCACGGGCCCGTGAAAGGATCGGCGGGTGTCCGTCGCCTCCCCTACCCCTCGTACCCGTGCCAACCTGCTGCTCCTGCTGGCCTCGGCCATCTGGGGGTTCGCGTTCGTGGCCCAGGTGGCGGGCGGCGGGGTCGGCGCCTTCACCTTCAACTCGACCCGCTTCCTGCTCGGGGCCGTGTCGCTGCTCCCGGTCATCGCCTGGCTCGACCGGCGTGACGCCGTGCCGGCGGCCGAGCGCGTACGCCGTTGGAAGGCGGTCGTCCGGCCCGGCCTGCTGATCGGCGTGCTGCTCTTCGCGGGATCGTCCCTGCAGCAGATCGCGCTGCAGTACACCACCGTCGGCAACGCCGCCTTCGTCACCGGGCTGTACGTGGTGACCGTGCCGCTGGCCGGGGTGGCGCTCGGCCACCGGATCCGGGGCGCCATCTGGGTCGGTGCCGGACTGGCCGTTGCCGGCCTCTACCTGCTCACCATGACCGGCGGCCTGGCGGCGATGAACACCGGCGACCTGCTCTGCCTGGTGGGCACACTGTTCTGGACCGGGCACATCCTCACGGTCAGCCGGTTCTCCCGTCGTCTCGACCCGATCCGGCTGTCGGTGTCCCAGTTCGTCTTCAACGCGCTGTACGCCGGGGTGGCCGCCCTGGTGTTCGAGGCGACACCGTTCCGCGGGCTCTCCGCGGTGATCGGGCCGATCGCCTACGCCGGGCTGGTCTCGGTCGGGGTCGCCTACACCCTGCAGGTGGTCGGCCAGCGGGACGCGCTGCCGTCCCACGCAGCGCTGATCATGAGCCTCGAGACCGTCTTCGGCGCCCTCGGCGGGGCGTTGTTCCTGGGGGAGCGGATGGCCCCGATCGGCTACGCGGGGGCGTCCCTGATGCTGGCCGGCATCATCGTCTCCCAGCTGCCGGTACGTCGTCCGGCATCGACCGTCCGGGGGAGGACGGCAGTGGACGAGACGGCGCTGGATGAGGAGTTCTGTGACACGCTGGAGACATGACGGGCACTTTTGCCGTCGTGGTGGCGCATCCTGATGACCATGCCCTGACCTGGGCGGGCACCGTGGCGATGCACGCCCACGAGACCGGGTTCCGGTTCGGCTCTGACGGACAGCCGTACGCGTGCTGCGACGCGGTGCCGGAGAGACGCGGTGCCGGAGAAGGGACTCGAACCCTCACGCCTTGCGGCACAGGAACCTAAATCCTGCGTGTCTGCCAGTTCCACCACTCCGGCCGGAGCAGGACCATTCTGCCCGAGCTCCGGCCGGATGGTGTGGACCGATCACCGTTGGCGGTGTCCCGGTGTCCCTGCAGGCAGGCTCAGGCCCGGAGCTCCTTGAGCAGGCGCTCGACGTGCCCCTTCGCCTTGACGTTGTACTTGGCGTCGGCGATGGTGCCCACGCCGTTCTCGTCGACATCGACGGTGAAGGTGGAGCGGATGACGCCCATGATCGTCTTGCCGTAGTTCATCTTCTCCCCGTACGCGGCGTACGCACCGAGCGTCGTCCGCTCCGGGTCGGAGAGCAGCGTGACGGTGAGCGACTCCTTCTCGCGGAACTTCGCGAGCTGCTCCGGCCTGTCCGGGGAGATGCCGAGGACAGCGGCGACCCCGGCCGTCTCCAGATCGGGGCGGTACGCGGTGAAGTCGCAGGCCTCGGTGGTGCAGCCGGGGGTCATCGCGGCGGGGTAGAAGTAGACGATGACGCGCTGGCCGGCGAAGTCACTGAGTGAGACCTCGTGGCCGTCGGCGTCGAGCAGGGTGAACGCGGGGGCGAGGGCGCCCTTCTCCAGCTGGTTCTCCATGCCGTCAGCGTAGCCGCTGGCCGACGGCGTTCCCGTCGATGTTCCGGTCCGGTAGTGGCGCCCGCTGGGCTGCAATAGGCTGTCACTGTTCGGCCGTACGTACTCCCGAGGACACCTCCGTCAGGGAGTCCCTCGCGTACGCCACCATCACAGACTGAGGAGTGTCACCGTGGCCACCGAGACCCGCGAGCGCCTGTATCCCCGGACCGAGTCGCAGATCAAGGCGGAGATCGCCGAGGCCCGCGCCCGGTTGGAGGCCTCCCTCGAGCAGCTGGCCAAGGAAATGCACCCGACCACCATCAAGAACCAGACGATCGACCAGGCCAAGGCCTTCGCCGACACCCAGGTCAAGGCGGTCAAGGGACAGTTCATCGACGACAACGGCGTCCGGGTCGACCGGGTCGGGATGATCGCCGGCGCGGCCCTGGGCGTGGTGCTGACCGTCGCCACCCTGCGCGGTGTCGTCCGCGGCGGGCAGAAGCGCAAGGCGCTCAGGGCCGCTCGCCGGCAGGCCGCCGCGATCGCCGGCGGGCCCGTCTCGATCACCGTGAAGAAGGGCTGACGCGTTGCCCGACAGCACCTCCGACACCACCACATCCGGATCGGGCAGCGCCGACGGCCGTCTGCCGATCCGGATGCTGCATGACCGCGTTCTGGTCTCGACCGAAGGCGAGGCGGGGGAGCGACGCTCCGGTGGGGGCATCGTCATCCCCGCCACCGTCGCCATCGGCAAGCGGCTCAGCTGGGCCACCGTGGTCGCCTCCGGCCCGAACGTACGATCCGTCCAGGTCGGCGACCGGGTCCTGTACGACCCCGAGGACCGCGCCGAGGTCGAGCTCAAGGGGCGGGACTTCATCCTGCTGCGGGAACGCGACCTGCACGCCGTCAGCGCCGAGCAGGGCGACGTCGCCGCGACCGGTCTGTACCTCTGAATCGACGAAATGACGCCGATTTGGTGTGGGGGGAGCCGACTGCTATAGTTTCTTCTCGCGCGCACCGCTAGCTCAACTGGCAGAGCAGCTGACTCTTAATCAGCGGGTTCAGGGTTCGAGTCCCTGGCGGTGTACCAGATCCGCGCTGTGACGCGGAAACCACCGGCCTCGGCTCCCTCGGGAGTCGAGGCCGGTGGCCATTTCAGCGCCCGATGGGGCACCCAGTACACCAGCGGGCAACTGGCCGACGCCGCCCGCGAGCTCAGCGTGCTCCGCTCGATGGGCCGCACCGGTGTGTGCTGGGACAACGCCCGCCGACGCCACTCCGGCATCGGCTACCTCAGCCCGCTAGAGTACGAACGCCGCCAACTCGCACTGGCAGCTTGACCAACCAACCACCTGTCCGGGAATCGGGGTCAACCTCACATCCGAGCGAGTCATGGTGTGGCGCCGGTACCCCCTGGAGAAAGAAGCACCCGCCATGAAACCCGCCGTCAAAGGAGCCCTGATCGGCGCCGCCGTCATCGCCGCCGCCGTCCTCCTCTACCCCATCACCACGACCCGGACCACCACGACCCGAACGACCTACACCACCTACATCACCCCCACACCGACCGCCACCACCCCTGGCCGCTCTGCGCTCACCACCCCAGCCGGGTGCACGCCCGTGCCCGACATGCTCCTCACCCGCCTCAACTCCCGCGCGAAACCCGGCTATCACCTCACCCGGGCGGCCGCCCGCACCACCCCCGCCCCTGACGGGTTCACCCTCATCGCCGCCCGCGTCGACCCCGGCAACACCACCGCGATCCTCGAGGTGTCGACCCTCGACGACAGCCCGCTGGTCATCGCATCCGTCGACGAGTATGCCCGCCAGGCGACGACATGGCCGAAGTCGACAACCGCCGACGTCACCACCGACGGCGTTGACGAAACAGTCGCCTGCCTGCCGAAATAGCCCCTGGAACGCGAACAAGGCACCCCCACCCGCACCAGACGGGGTCAACCCCACACCGAGCAGCATGCACATCCGCGAGATCGTCAAGGGCGTGGGGCCGGCCTTCTCCGCCTCGATCACCGCGGACCGCTCCTCGGGTTCTGCTGGCCGAGCAGGATCCGGCGGGCCTGCATCGACTGCCGCTGAGGGGAACCTGCTGCGGGTCCGCCCAGATGCCGCTCCCGCCGTCTACGAGTATTCCGAGGTCGCCCCGGGCATCGAGATCTGCACCGCCAACTCGACCGCCAGCAAAATGCGGCTCCTGCGTGACCTGTTCCACCGTCTGGGAGTCGACACCGATGCACTCGTGTTCCACTTGGCCCCGGACGCCGACTCAGACCAGGAGTGAGGTGGACCGCAGCCAGCCGCGGGCCGCGGTGGTGAGCGCGTCGATGCCCACCGTCAGGGTGGGGGTGACCACCGGGGCGAACAACGGAGAGTGGTTCGACGGGAGTTCGGCCACCCGGGCGGCGATGTCTGCTTCGGACTCCAGGCCGGCGAACAGCGCCGGGTCGCTCCCGCCGAGCAGCCAGTAGACGCATGGCGCCCCCGACGCGTACGCGAGCACGCCGACGTCCTCGCTGCCCGTCACCACGCCCGGGTCCACGAGGACGGCATCCTCGAGAACATCGTCGAACAGGCCGCGCACCCGTGCGGTCGCGGCCGCGTCGTTGACGACGGCGGGGAACGAGTGCAGCGACTCGACCAGCGGGGTGCGGTCCGCGCCGGCCGTGGCGGCCTCGCCGCGGACGATCCGGTCGACCGCCGCCAGCACCCGGGCCCGTACGGTCGTGTCGAAGGTACGGATGCTGAGCCGCAGGTGCGCGGCGTCGGGGATGATGTTGCCGGTCTCACCGGCATGCACCGAGCCGATGGTCAGGACGGCGGTGTCGGTGCCGGCCAGCTCCCGGGACACGATGGTCTGCAGGCGCATGATCACCGAGGCCGCCAGCACGATCGGGTCGACCGTCGTCTCCGGGCGGGAGCCGTGGCCACCGCGTCCGAAGAGGGTCACGTGCAACCCGTCGGAGGCCGCGAAGGCGGGGCCGGTGCGCAGCCCGATGGTGCCGGCAGGCAGCGGGGCGACGTGCTGACCGAGCACTACGTCAGGCATCCCGAACCGTTCGAACAGCCCGTCGTCGACCATCGCCCGAGCACCGGCGCCCTTCTCCTCGGCCGGCTGGAAGACCGCGACGATCCGCCCCTGCCAGTCCTGCTGGGAGGCGAGCTCGGCCAGTGCGCCGAGGAGTGCCGTGGTGTGCATGTCGTGACCGCAGGCATGCATCACCGGCACCTGCTGGCCGTCCGGCGTGATCGCCGTCGCCGTGCTGGCGTACGGCAGGCGGGTCTCCTCACGGACGGGCAAGGCGTCCATGTCGGCCCGCAGCAGCACCGTCGGCCCGGCACCGCGCTCGAGGACACCGACGACACCGGTGCCACCGACTCCCTCGGTGACGCGGAAGGACAGACCACGCAGGTGATCGGCCACGATCGCTGCGGTCCGGGTCTCGGCGAAGCTCAACTCCGGGTGCTGATGGAGATCCCGATAGAGCTCCGCCAGGAGCGCGATGTCTGCGGCACGCATGTCTTCCCTCTCAGCACCCATGTCTTCCCCCTCGGTTCACTCGGGCTTCGCCGTCCGCGAAGCCCGGGCCCTCCGTCCAGTGCTCCTGCGGCGCCGGTGCGACCGACGATCAGCCGCGGGACCCGGTTCCCGGGACGAGTCTGCCTGAGGTGACAGGCCGAGGTCGCCAACGGCGCCCTGCACCTGGAACACCGGTACAGGGCGCCGTGCCGCTCAGGTCAACTCGCTCAGATCAACGCTGTCGCGACGATCTCACCGGGCGGGTCGATCTGATTGCCGTCAACGGTGCCGGACTGTGGCTCCGTGATCGTCCCTGACGAGGGCGTGGCGACCGGGGAGTGGCTGGGGTCGGGTGACGTGGTGGGCTGGGACATTGATGTGCTCCGTCTCTGGTGGATGGTGTGGTGAAGTCCGTACGCGGATCAAAGAGTGATCGGACCGCGCAGGAAATCGACCGATTGGCCGTTGACCGTCACATAGCGATGCGCGTAGGAGTTCAACGTCTTTCCGCATGAATCGAGCGTGGCGTAGAAGGAGGGGGCGCCGCTGGCGATCCACAGCTGATTCTTCGTGTCGTACGTGAAGCTCCCGGAGTAGGTGGTCCGGTAGGCGGTGAAGCCGCTGATCTGAGGTGCTGACTTGTCAACCGTCGGAAGCGACCACCCGTTGTTTCCGCTACCGACCTGGAAGGTGAGGGCCTGGTCGAAATAGAACACGATCGAAGCGTCGGTGATCTGCGTCGAAGGGTTGGAGTCGAAGACCCAGAGGCCCCGGTCCGGGTAGCTTCCTACGCCGGTGATCGTCACCCGACCCGTTTTCTTGTCTTTCTTGTCGCAGCTCTTCTGGAGCTGCACCCATCCCTGCAGGCCGGGCGCGCGGGAGGCTGCGAAGACCGGGGCGGCCGTCACGGCGGCGATGACCGGTGCAGCCCAGGCCGCACCGACCACCACGGTCCTCCGACTCGGCCTGCCGGGGTGGCTCTGCTGGTCGCGAAGATCGCTTTCCATTTCTTGCTCCTGATCCTTTTGGTGGTCTTTTCGTGGGTTTTTGTCGCACATTGCAGAACTATGGTTCTTGATGAACTCTGCGGTGGTTTCAAAGGGTTCTGATAGGTGAGAGGCGCGACCTCGACTCCCGATTTCGGGCGCACAAAGGCGCGCCTCGGTGACGAGGTGGTGTCAGATTCTGTTACGAAGAAAGCTGTAGAAAAGTGTTGGAGGTCCGGTCCGGCTATCGCTTGCCCGGAGGTGGCGGACCTCCTTCCAGGTCCTGCACCAGTCGAGCCACATGGAGCGCCAAGAACGAGATCTCGTCGGGTGTGACGGTGGCATCGCCCCACATCTCGACCAGATAAGCGATCCGGTGGGCGCACACTGTTGCGTCCGAGTAGCTGTCGGCGATGGAATTGAGGACGTTGCTGGGAGTGTTCGCCAGTTGCCTGTCGGAGCTCATCCGAGCGAAGAGATAGCGCATGTGGGTCACGAATCGGGCGGCGCTCATCGACTCGCGGTCGACCGTGACGGAGAAGGACGAGTCCACAAGGTCGAAGACCTGGCCGAGGAGAGTCAGCTGACGCATGCCAGGGCTGTCATGAGGGTCGCCCTCGGCATCGGCGACGACCATGTGCAGCGCGAAGCTGACGGCCTCCTCCTCGGGAAGGCGTACGCCGAGCCGGTCGGCGACCATGTCCAGTGCCCGCCGCCCCATCATCAGGTGGTCCGGGTAGAGGTTCGCCACCTCCCAGGAAAGGGGGTACTCGATCTTCACCCCGTCGGCATGGCGCTGGACTGCGAAGCGGAGATGGTCGGCAACAGCCAGGATGAGGCTCTGGGGCAGCGGGATCGACAGACGAGCGGAAGCCTCTTCACACATCTCGATCGCCACGTCGAGATGCTCGGCAGGGATCCCCGCCAACAGCGCGGTGAGCCGCTCGATCGGCTGGGTGGGGGACTGGAAGAAGATGCGCTCCACCTTGTCCGGGGGCAGGACGTTGCCGTGCTTGGTGCCGAAGCCGATGCCCGGCCCCATGGCGACCACCTCCTGGCCGTCCCGTTCGGCGAGCACCGCATTGTTGTTCAGGGCCCTCACCAGGACCATTCCGATCTGCTCTCCTTCCATTTCCATCTCACCTTCTTCCGTCTCTTTCGTTCCGCTGGACGTCGACCTGGCCATTTCCGTGCTCACGCCCGGACCCTGATCAACGGGTCCCCTGCGGCGACCCGGCCGGTGGCGATGGTCTCGATGCCGGCCGTACGAGCGCTGTTGGTGATCATCACCGCCGTGATGGGGTTGTAGCCGGCCTTCTTCAGCGCGTCGAGATCGACCGTCCCGAGAAGGTCCCCGGCCGCGACACGGTCGCCGTGCTTGACCGCGGCGGTGAAGTGCTCCCCATGGAGTCTCGCCGTGTCGATGCCGATGTGGACGAGGACGTCGAGGCCCGTGTCGCTGCGGATGCCGTACGCGTGTGGCAGGCAGGCTTTGACCTCGCCCGCCACCGGCGCGACGAGACGCCCGTCGGCCGGCATCACGCACATCCCTTGCCCCAGGGCTCCACTGGCGAAGACCTTGTCGGGCATCGACTCCACGGGCATCGTCAGGCCCGACACCGGAGCCAGGATCGGCGTCGTCCGCGCGTCCGATGTTGTCCGGGAGACCGATGTCGTCCGGGAGTCCGGAGCCGGAGCCGACGCCGGCACCGTCTGCGAGTCCGGCGCCGACGCCGACGCCGGCTGTGTCGAGGTCGCTGCCGGGCGGGCAGGCTCCAGCATCGGCCCGGGCCCGGGAGACCCGAAGAGGAGCGTGAGGGCGCAGGCGCTCACCAGGGATCCCACCACCGCCGCGACGAAGAGCGGGAAGTTCCCGGTCCCCAGGGTGATCGGCATGGTGAACAGCGACGGCACCGCGAAGGCCGAGGAGGCCACCCCGCTGGCCCCGGCTACGGCGCCCCCCAGGCCGCCGCAGCCGAGGCCGATCACGAAGGGCCTTCTCAGCGGCAGGTTGACTCCGTAGAGAAGCGGTTCAGTGATGCCGGCGAGCAGTCCGCTCAGCGTGGCCGGTCCCGCGACCTGCCTGATACGTGGATCCCGGGTCCGCAGGAACACGGCAAGGGCTGCGCCTGTCTGGGCGGCGACGGCGGCATATATCGGGACAACGATGAGCGAATGCCCCACAGTGGAGTACTCGTTCACGATCACGGCGATCAGCGCCCAGTGGATGCCGAAGATGACAAGCACCTGGGTGAGTCCGCCGATGAGGAAGCCGCCGACGGCCGGGCTGACCCCGTAGAGCCAGCCCACCCCGGCGGCGACCACGTTGCTCAGGTAGGTGGTGGCCGGCCCGACGGTGAGGAGGGTCAACGGGAACAGGATCAGCACGACCAGCGCCGGGGAGAGGAAGTTGCCCAGCGCCCCGGGAAGAACAGCCCTCAACCACCGTTCGGCGTGCCCCTGCGCCCAGACGGTGACGATGATCGGCACGACAGAAGAGGAGTAGTGGGCCATCACCACCGGAAGGCCGAGGAACGTCACCGGGCCAGCAGCGCTGCCGAGGGTGACGATCGTCGGGTACAGAAGCCCACCGGCCAGGGCCAATGCCACGAACTGGTTCGCACCGAAACGCTTGGCAGCGGTCAGCGCCAGGAACATCGGCAGGAAGTAGAACAGCGCATCCGCCCCGGCACTGAGAATGACGTACGTGCCGTCGGCGGGGTGGAGCCAGCCGACGACCCCGAGGAGGACGATCAGCGCCTTGAGCAGACCGGTGCCGGCCAGCACCCACAGGAACGGCTGGAACAGTGCGGACACCAGGGCCACGAACCGGTCGAACACGTTGCCCCGCGGTGTCGTCGGCCTCGCCGCGTCATGACTCCCGGCGGTCGGGAGGCCCGCGAGGAGCTTGTCCATCGCCTCGCGGACGGCCAGTGCTTCGTGACCGATGACGACCTGGGTCTGGCCGCCGGCCCGCATCACCGACAGCACGCCGGCGTTGCTCTCCAGTGCCGTGACGTCGACCTTCGACTCGTCGCCCAGAACGAACCGAAGGCGGGTGAAGCAGGACGTGAGTGACGTGACATTTCCGGCGCCCCCGACGTCCCGGAGGACCGATACGGCGGTCGACGCGGGATCACCGGTCGGCCTGCGGCTCACGTATCCTCCTCGGACGCAAAGCGTTGCATCCGAGGTTTCTGGGCATGCAAAAGGCCCCCAAGCCCCCAAACATCAACGCATGTGGCGAAAATGTCCGAGTCCGGGGTCTTGCCTTGGAAGTCACAATCCCTAACTCAAACGTCGACTTTTGGTTGTCGACGGTCGCACGCTAGCACAGCCACCGGGGGCCGCCAACAGATCGATCGGTCAGGCGGCACGGTGGTGGCGCCGGACCGCTCGTCACGGCCGGCCTGTCTCGGGTCCGTCAGCGTCCGGCCCGTTCCCGTATGGGTTCTGTTAGGGGCTGGTGATCTGCGCCGGTGCGGGCACTGAACTGGGACTGCGCCCGCACCGGGCGCCCGTCCCCGTGGGGATCGTGTCCCTCGAAGGAGTCAACTCATGCTCGACCTGGTGTGCGTGCTGGGCCTGTCAGCGCTGTTCGCGTTGGTGGGTCTGATCGGATCGGTGGTGGAGAAGCTGTGATCGTTCTCGATGTCGTCGCTGTCGTCCTCGGTGTCCTGGCGATCGTCTATCTCACCATCGCTCTCGCCCGACCGGAGTGGTTCTGATGGGGTGGCCGATCGCTGTCGGCGCGCTGCTCGCCGTCGTCATCGTGCTCGCGGTCGCCTACCGGCCGCTGGGCGACCACATGGCCCGGGTCTACAGCTCACCGCGTGATCTGGGCGTCGAGCGGGCCCTGTACCGGTTCATCGGTGTCGATCCGCGCTCCGAACAGACCTGGCGGGCCTACCTGCGCGGCGTGCTGGCGTTCTCCTTGGTCGGGACGCTGATGGTCTATCTGCTGCAGCGGGTGCAGCCGTGGCTGCCGTACGCGTTGGGCCTGCCGGCCCCCGACCCACTGCTGTCGATGAACACGGCGGTGTCCTTCGTGACGAACACCAACTGGCAGTCGTACGCGCCGGAGACGACCCTCGGCTACACGGTCCAGCTGGCCGGGCTCGCCGTGCAGAACTTCGTCTCCGCCGCCGTCGGGATGGGCGTGGCGGTCGCCCTCGTCCGCGGCTTCGCGGCGCGGGAGAGGTCGACGATCGGCAACTTGTGGGTCGATCTGGTCCGCGGCTGCCTGCGGATCCTGCTGCCGATCGCCCTGGTGGGCGCCGTCGTGCTGCTGGCCGGGGGAGTGGTGCAGAACTTCGACGGATTCCGTCAGATCACCACCGTGGCCGGCGCCCAGCAGACGATCCCGGGCGGGCCGGTCGCCTCCCAGGAGGTGATCAAGGTTCTCGGCACCAACGGGGGTGGCTTCTACAACGCCAACTCGGCCCACCCGTTCGAGAATCCCAGCGGCTGGACGAACCTGCTCCAGATCGTGCTGATGCTGCTCATCCCGGTCTCGCTGACGCGTACGTTCGGGACGATGGTGGGGGACCGTCGCCAGGGGCTGGCGATCCTGGCGACGATGAGCACCCTGTTCGTCGCGTCGTACGCGATCCTGACCAGGCTCGAGCTGGCCGGCCGGGGGACGGCGCCGCTGCTGGCCGGCGCGGCCCTGGAGGGTAAAGAGGTCCGGTTCGGCATCCCGTGGACGACGTTGTTCGCCACTACCAGCACGACCACCTCGACCGGCGCGGTCGACGCGATGCACGATTCGTTCACGGCGCTGGGTGGGATGCTGCCGATGCTGAACATGATGCTGGGGGAGGTCGCCCCCGGCGGGGTGGGCTCCGGGCTGTACGGGATGCTGGTGCTGGCCGTCATCGCCGTGTTCATCGCCGGCCTGCTGGTCGGCCGGACACCGGAGTACCTGGGCAAGAAGATCGGCCCGCGGGAGATGAAACTCGCCAGCCTCTACATCCTGGTGACCCCTGCCCTGGTGCTGCTGGGGACCGCGGTCAGCTTCGCCGTCCCGGCGATCCGCGACAGCGTGACCTCGACCTCGATCGCCAACCCTGGACCGCACGGCCTCTCGGAGGTGCTGTACGCGTTCACCTCCGCGGCCAACAACAACGGTTCGGCCTTCGCCGGGCTGACCGCGGACACCCCCTGGCTGGACTCCGCGCTGGCCACGGCGATGCTGCTGGGACGCTTCGTGCCGATCGTGCTCGTGCTGGCTCTGGCCGGGTCACTGGCCCAGCAGGGCCGGGTCCCCGTCACCAGCGGCACCCTGCCCACCCACCGGCCGCAGTTCGTCGGCCTGCTGTCGGGCGTCACGCTGATCGTGACCGCCCTGACCTACTTTCCCGTTCTCGCGCTGGGTCCCCTGGCGGAAGGGCTGAGGTGAGCCATGACCATCACCACGTCATCATCGACCACGACATCCCCGACCACGTCCGGGACGGCGGCCGCCGGCCGCCGGACGTTCGGCTGGCCCCAGCTGTGGGCGGCCCTCCCGGGGGCCCTGACCAAGCTCGACCCGCGTGAGCAGTGGCGCAACCCGGTGATCTTCCTCGTCTGGGTCGGCGCGGCCCTCACCACGGTCCTGGCGGTCGGCCAGGTCACCATGAAGGGGTTCGTGGCCGCCGGCTCGGCGGTCAGCCCGCTGTTCACCTGGTCCATCGCGGTCTGGCTGTGGCTGACCGTCCTGTTCGCGAACGTCGCCGAGTCGGTCGCCGAGGGCAGGGGCAAGGCGCAGGCCGAGGCGCTGCGCGCCACCCGGACCAGTACGGAGGCCTACCTCGTCGACGACTACCGCCCGGCCGAGGACCCGGGGGCCCACCACACGTTCCACGCCCCGGTCCCGTCCGCACAGCTGCGGCTCGACGACGTGGTGGTCGTCACCGCGGGCCAGGTCATCCCCGGCGACGGGGACATCATCTGGGGGATCGCGTCGATCGATGAGTCCGCGATCACCGGTGAGTCCGCCCCGGTGGTCCGCGAGGCCGGCGGGGACCGCTCCGCCGTCACCGGCGGCACGACGGTCCTGTCCGACCGCATCGTCGTACGGATCACCTCGAACCCGGGGGAGACGTTCGTGGACCGGATGATCGCCCTGGTGGAGGGCGCGAGCCGGCAGAAGACACCCAACGAGATCGCCCTCAGCATCCTGCTCGCGGCGCTGTCCATCGTCTTCGTCCTCGTCACCCTCACCCTCGACCCGATCGCCTCGTCGGTCGCCGCGCCGGTCGGCATCCCGGTCCTGATCGCGCTGCTGGTCTGCCTGATCCCGACCACCATCGGCGCGCTGCTGTCCGCCATCGGCATCGCGGGCATGGACCGCCTCGTGCAGCACAATGTCCTGGCCATGTCGGGACGGGCGGTGGAGGCCGCCGGGGACGTGACGACCCTGCTGCTGGACAAGACCGGCACGATCACCTACGGCAACCGCCGGGCCTGCGCCTTCGTGCCGCTCCACGCGGTGCGCGAGGAGCACCTGATCCGCGCCGCCGCGCTGTCCTCCCTCGCCGACCCGACACCCGAGGGGGTCTCGATCGTCGAACTCGCCGCCCACGACGGGGTCGACGTCGGCACCGCTGTCGAGGGCGAGATCGTCGCCTTCACCGCCCAGACACGGATGTCGGGTCTCGACCTGCCGGACGGGACGCAGATCCGCAAGGGCGCCGGCTCCGCCGTCAAGGCTTGGCTGGACGGCACTCCTCACCCGCAGCCGAGCAGCCTGTTCGCCGAGCTCGACGAGCACATCGAGCACATCTCCCGGTCCGGCGGCACCCCGCTGGTGGTCGCCGGCAAAGGGCCGGACGGTCAGGGCAGCATCCTCGGCCTGGTCCACCTCAAGGACGTGGTGAAGGACGGGCTGGCGCAGCGGTTCAGCGAGCTGCGGGCGATGGGGATCCGTACGGTGATGATCACCGGCGACAACCCCCTCACGGCAGCCGCCATCGCCGCGGAGGCGGGCGTCGACGACTTCCTCGCCGAGGCGACCCCCGAGGACAAGCTGGCCCTGATCCGCCGCGAACAGGAGGGTGGCGCGCTGGTCGCGATGACCGGCGACGGCACGAACGACGCCCCCGCCCTGGCCCAGGCGGACGTCGGGGTGGCGATGAACTCCGGTACGTCGGCGGCCAAGGAGGCCGGCAACATGGTCGACCTCGACTCCGACCCGACGAAGCTGATCGACATCGTCCGGATCGGCAAGCAGCTGCTGATCACCCGGGGCGCCCTGACGACGTTCTCGATCGCCAACGACGTCGCCAAGTACTTCGCGATCATCCCGGCGATCTTCCTGGGCGTGTTCCCCGGGCTGGCGGTGCTCAACATCATGGGTCTGCACTCGCCGGCCTCGGCGGTGCTGTCGGCCATCATCTTCAACGCCGTCATCATCGTCATCCTGATCCCGCTCGCCCTGCGGGGCGTGCGCTACCGGGCGACGAGCGCCGCCCGGACCCTCGGCCGCAATCTGCTGATCTACGGCATCGGTGGGATCCTGGCACCGTTCGTCGGGATCTGGCTGATCGACCAGGCCGTCCGCCTCATCCCCGGATTCTGAAGCAAGGAGCCGAATCGTGAAGAACTCAAGTCGTCGCATCGGCCGGACCCTGTGGGTCGCGGTGCGCTCGATGCTCGTGCTCACCGTCGTCCTGGGCGTCGGGTACACGCTCCTGGTGACCGGCATCGGCCAGATCGCCCTTCCCCACCAGGCCCACGGGTCGTTGGTGAGTGATGCGCAGGGCCGTACGGTCGGCTCGGCGCTGATCGGACAGTCCTTCGTCGACGGGCGCGGCGATCCGCTGCCGCAGTACTTCCAGTCCCGCCCGTCCGCGGCGGGGGAGGGCTACGATGCGGCCGCGTCGGCGGGCTCCAATCTCGGCCCGGAGAACGACACGCTGGTCAGCGCCGTCCGCGATCGCCGCGCCCGGATCGCCGTGTTCGACCGGGTGGACCCCGGTCTCGTCCCGGCTGACGCGCTCACCGCCTCGGCGTCCGGGCTGGACCCCGACATCAGCCCGGCGTACGCCGCCATCCAGGTCGATCGGGTCGCGGCCGCCCGGGGCCTGCCGGCCGCCACCGTCGCCGATCTGGTCCGGCGCGCCACCCGCCCCCGGGCCCTCGGCTTCATCGGCGAGCCGCGCGTGAACGTGGTCGAGCTCAACCTGGGTCTCGACGGACCGGAGGGCTGACCCATGACGGTACGGGGGCGGCTCCGGGTCCTGCTCGGCGCCGCCCCTGGCGTCGGCAAGACGTTCACGATGCTCGAGGAGGGCCGCCGGCTGCTCGGGGAGGGCCGCGACGTCGTGATCGGGGTGCTCGAGACGCACGGCCGGGCGGCCACCCTGGCGATGGCCGACGGGCTGGAGGTCGTCCCCCGCCGGACGATCACCTACAAGGGGGTGCAGCTCAGTGAGATGGACCTCGCCGCGGTCCTCGCCCGTGCCCCCCGGGTCGCCCTGGTCGACGAACTGGCCCACACCAACGCGCCCGGTTCCCCCCATGAGAAGCGCTGGCAGGACGTCACCGACCTCCTCGAGGCCGGGATCGACGTGATCTCGACGGTCAACATCCAGCACATCGAATCGCTCAACGACGTGGTGCAGCAGATCACCGGCGTGCCCCAGCGGGAGACCATCCCCGACGCCGTCCTGCGGGAGGCCGACCAGGTCGAGGTGGTGGACCTCGCCCCGCAGGCCCTGCGCGACCGGCTGTCCGGGGGCCTCGTCTACCCTGCCGAGCGGGTCGACGCGGCCCTGTCCAACTACTTCCGGCTCGGCAACCTGACGGCCCTGCGCGAGCTGGCGCTGCTGTGGCTGGCCGACGACGTCGACCAGGCCCTCAGGCGGTACCGCGCCGAACACGGCATCAACAGCAAGTGGGAGGCCCGCGAGCGCGTCGTGGTCACCCTGACCGGCGGCCCGGAGGGCGAGACGCTGCTGCGCCGCGGCGCTCGCATCGCCGCCCGCTCAGGAGGCGGGGAGCTCCTGGCGGTCCATGTGACCAGCCAGGACGGGCTGCGGGCGGCGAGCCCGGGGGCGCTGGCCGCGCAGCGGGCGTTGGTCGAGCAGTTGGGTGGCAGCTTCCACCAGGTCGTGGGCGAGGACGTCCCGACCGCCCTGGTCGACTTCGCCCGCTCGGTGAACGCGACCCAGCTGGTGATCGGCGTCAGCCGACGCGGCCGGTTGTCGGCGCTGTTGACCGGGCAGGGGATCGGCGCCACCGTCATCCGGGAATCCGGCGACATCGACGTCCACATCGTCAACCATCTCGCTGCCGGGGAACGGTTCACCCTCCCGCGGTGGGGTGGCGCGCTGTCGCTGCGCCGACGCCTGGCCGGGTTCCTGCTCACCCTGCTGGCCGGGCCCCTGCTCAGCTGGTTCCTCGTCACCGGACGCAACGACGACTCGATCACCGTCGACGTGTTGGGATTCCAGCTGCTCGTCGTGGTCGTCTCACTGATCGGCGGGATCCAGCCGGCCCTGTTCGCGGCCGTCCTGTCCGGGGTGACCATTGACTACTTCTTCCTCCAGCCGTACAACACCATCACCATCAGCAAGCCGCTGCACATCGTCGCGATCGGCCTCTACGTCGTCATCGCCGTGCTGGTCAGCGTCGTCGTCGACCGGGCGGCCCGCCAGACTCGTACGGCCCGCCGGGCCGCGGCCGAGTCCGACCTGTTGCAGACCGTCGCCGGCAGCGTCCTGCGCGGCCAGGGTGCCGTCCAGGCGCTGGCCGAGCGGACCCGGGAAGCGTTCGGCCTGCCGGCCGTCCGGGTGGTGTCCGCCGGCAGCGTCCTCGCCGACTGCGGCGAGGCGCCGCCGGAGGAGCGGCCCACCTCGGTCCCGGTCGGGGACCGGGCCCAGCTGGAGCTGTACGGCTCGGACCTCAAGGCCTCCGAACGCCGGCTCCTGGCGGTGATCGTCGCCCAGCTGGAGGCCGTCCTCGAGCACAGCGATCTCGAGGAGGTCGCCAGCGAGGTCGAGCCGCTGACCACCACCGACCGGGTGCGCAGCGCCCTGCTGTCCGCGGTGAGCCACGACCTGCGTCGCCCGCTGGCCGCGGCCACGGCCGCCGTCGGCGGGCTCCGGGCGGCCGGCGCCGCCCTCACCGAGCAGGACCGTGAGGAGCTGCTGTCCACCGCCGACGAGAGCCTCGCCACACTGGCCTCCCTGGTGACCGACCTGCTCGACGTCAGTCGCCTGCAGGCCGGCGTGCTGGCCATCACTGCGGCGCCCGTCGACCCTGCCGATGTGATCGCCCCGGCGCTCGATGAACTCGATCTCGGGCCCGACCAGGTCGAGATCGATCTGGCGGTGGACGTCCCCGCGGTGCTGGCCGATCCGGTCCTGCTGCAGCGGGCGCTGGTGAACCTGCTGGTCAACGCGGTGCGTCATTCTCCCGCCCACCGCCGGGTCCGGGTGTCGGTGAGCTCGTTCGCCGCTGTGGTCGAGATCCGTGTCATCGACCACGGCCCCGGCATCCCGACGGATCGACGCCACGAGATGTTCGTCCCGTTCCAGCGCCTCGGTGACACCGACAACACCACCGGCCTGGGGCTGGGCCTGGCCCTGTCGAAGGGCTTCGTGGAAGGGATGGGCGGCACCCTGTCACCGGAGGACACCCCCGGGGGCGGGCTGACGATGGTGGTGTCGCTGCCGACCGCGTTGTCGGTCGACCGCGCCGGGTCGTGCGAGGGGCGTGACAGGTCGTACGCGGGTCGCGGCGGGTCGGACGAAGGTGAAGACTCCTGACATGAAGATCCTGATCGCCGACGACGACACCCAGCTCCTGCGGGCCCTGCGGATCACCCTGAAGGTCAAGGGCTACCGGATCATCACCGCTGCCAACGGCGCGCAGGCCATCGAGGCCGCGATCGATCAGCGTCCCGACATCATCCTGCTCGACCTCGGCATGCCGGAGCTCGACGGCGTCGAGGTCATCCGCGCCGTCCGCGGCTGGTCCGAGGCGCCGATCCTGGTCATCTCGGGGCGCACCGGGGCGGCGGACAAGGTGGAGGCACTCGACGTCGGCGCCGACGACTACGTCACCAAGCCGTTCTCGATCGACGAGTTGCTGGCCCGCATCCGCGCCCTCACCCGACGCCTGCCCCACGACAACGCGCTGCCGGTCGCCACCTTCGGCGACGTCACCGTCGATCTCGCCGCCCGGGTCGTCACCCGTACGACGGCCGGTGAGCAACGAACGGTCCGGCTCACCCCCACCGAGTGGCAGGTGCTCGAGCTCCTCATCCGCAACCCGGGCAAGCTGGTCACCCGCCAGACGATGCTCGCCCACATCTGGGGCACCGATCACGTCACCGACACCGGATACCTGCGGCTGTACATGTCCCAGCTGCGCAAGAAGCTCGAGCCCGACCCGGGCGCGCCCCGGTATCTGCTGACCGAGGCGGGCATGGGCTACCGGCTGCAGCTCGACGACTGATCCACAGCTCCGCCCTTGACCCGAACAGTCCCGCCATGGACCCCAGCAGCCTGCCATGCAGCCCTGCCGGCCGGGAGAGAGTCGGAACCATCAGGAGTCCGGCAACCCTGGTGCGGTCCCCGCGGAGCTCACGGCTCGTAGATGCTGCCGCCGATGAACTCCCGCAGCAGCGAGTTGAACGGGACCTTCGCGCTGTCCAGCGGGTCGAAGAAGGTCAGCAGGTTGAGCAGCCGGTCGCGGGTGTCGCGGAACGGGCTGTCGTCGCCGATCCGGTGCAGGGCCGCCTCGCCGGGCAGCCGCAGCGCGTTCAGTTCGTAGACCATGCTGGAGTTGAACATCACGTCGGCGTCCTCCTGGAAGCGGAAGACGTTGCGGTACTCCCCGCGGCGGACGCTGGCCCACTGTTCCAGGGTCTGCTCGGCGCTCGTCCCGCGGGCCCGGTCGTCGCGGACGATCCGGCGGAGCAGGCGGATCTCGGTGGTGGGCACCCGGTTGAGCAGATCGACGTTCAGCCCGCCCAGGGCGCTGACGTGGATCTTGTAGAGCTGATTGCGGTTGATCCGGCCCACCAGGGTCGGGTTGAGGGCGTGGATGCCCTCGATCACCAGGATCTCGCTGGGGCCGACCTGGACGGTGGTCCGCTCGGTGGTCCGGGCCCCGGTGACGAAGTCGAAATGTGGCACCTCGACCGGCTCCCCCTCGACGAGCCGGCGCAGGTGGTCGCGCAGCAGGGGCAGGTCAAGGGCCTCCGGGACGTCGAAGTCGGGCCGCCCGTCGGCGTCCAGCGGGGTCCGGTCGTGGTCGAGGTAGTAGTTGTCGAGGGACAGGCCGACCGGGCGGAACCCGTTCACGAACAGCTGGGTGTTGAGCCTGCGCAGGAACGAGGTCTTGCCCGACGAGGTGGGGCCCGCGATCAGCAACGCGCGCAGGGCTCGGTGCTGGGTGAGGATCGAGTCGGCGATCCGGGAGATCTTCTTCTCGTGCAGGGCCTCGGCGATCCCGATCAGTTCCAGTTGGCGCCCCGACCGGATGAAATTGTTGACGTCCGCCACCACTTCGATGCCCACCCGGGACAGCCACAGTCGCCGCTCGGCGTACGCCGCCTCCAGCTTGACCGGCGGGATCAACGGGGTGTCGGCACCCTTGCCGATGTCGCCGAAGTCGACGATGAAGCCGTGCGAGAACGGCGCGAGGGTGAACGGCTCGACCTCCGAGGGCCGGGTCAGCGCCGGGTAGAGCGTACGGACCACCAGGCCGTCGACGTCGTACACGTAGTAGCCGTCCTCGCGCCCGATCAGCGGGATCGGTTCGTCGCGGGCCACCCACGCGCGCAGGCCCTCGTCGATCCGGCGGACCTCCCGGGTGGACAGGTCCGAGTCGACCAGATGGCAGAAGATCCCCTCGAGGATCGAGTACGACGTCTTCAGCCGTTCCTCGGGGAACAGGTCGTGCACCACCCTGACCAGGCCCAGCTTCACGGCCTGGCGCCCCTGGTGCAGATGTGTCTCCCGGATCTCCGGCATGGGCCGCCCTTCAGAGGTGCTGATCGGAACGAGGCTCCGACCAGACGAGCCTAGGGCCACGGGGGTGGTGCGGCAACGGGAATGACGGCGTCCGATGCCGCCCCAGTCGTTCGATCCGGACGCCCGGGCCGGTCAGGACGACCCGGGTCGGCCCGTACGCCGGGGGTCGGTCAGGACACCCAGGGCCGGTCTGGACACCTAGACGGTTGTCCGGGTCTTCCTGATCCCCACGGCCAGGCCGACGACGGCGGTCAGCCCGGCCGCCACGACCCCCCAGCCGACGGCCGGCGAGACGAAGGTCCCGGCGGCCAGCGCCCGCTCGGCCTCGACGATGTAGGTGAGCGGGCTGAACCGGGACGCCACCTGCATCCACACCGGGCCGGCCTCCAGCGGCAGCATCATGCCGGACAGGATCAGCAGTGGGAACAGCAACGTCTGCTGCACGCCCCAGAACACCCACTCCCGGCCCTTGCTGGCCAGGCCGAGGGCGTACGACAGGGCGCCGACCCCCACGCCGAAGACGCCCAGCAGGACCAGCCCGGCCAACAGGTGCAGCGGGTGGAGGCGGAAGCCGAAGGGGACGCAGGCGATGGCGATGATGAGTCCCTGGACGAACAGCGGCGCGAACTCCTTCAGGGACCGTCCGACCAGGATCGCCGAGCGACCCAGCGGTGTGGCCAGCACCCGTTCGTACGATCCGGTCATGAGTTCGTAGAGCAGGTTCGAGCCGGTCATCGAGGTGCCGAACAGGCTGATCATCACGATCACCCCGGGGACGAACCACTGCAGCGTGCCGCCGGTGCCGCCCGCGCCCACCCCGGTCGTGCCACTCATGCTCCCGAACGCGCCGCCGAGCAGCGGTCCGAACAGGGCGAGGAAGATCAACGGCTGCAGCAGTGAGAAGACCAGCGAGAACGGGTCGCGCAGGAAGAGCAGGATCTCGCGGACGAACACCGCCGTCGTGTCGCCGATGAACTTGCTGATGTCGGAGTGGCCGGCAGCCGGCACCGGGCCGGCCGGTCGGGTCGTGGTCATGACGCCGCCTCCTCACGCAGGCTGCGGCCGGTCAGGTTGAGGAACACGTCGTCGAGGCTCGCCCGGGCGAGTTCCGCGGCGCTGACCGCCACCCCCTGCAGGCGCAGCCGCTCGATCGCCTCCGGCAGCACCCGGTCGCCGTGGGCCGTCGAGAGGGTGACCTGAAGGTCCGACCCGGCGGCGTCTGCGTCGACCGCGACGTCGCCGAGCGTCCCGGGCAGAGCGGCCCGGACCCGCTCCCGGTCCGCGGCCGGCACTGTCAGGGTGATCACGTCGTCGGCGAAGTCGCGCTTGAGCACGTCCGGCGCGGCGTCGGCGACGATCCGCCCGTGGTCGATGATGACCACCCGCTCCGCCACGCTGTCGGCCTCGTCGAGGTAATGGGTGGTCAGCACCAGGGTCATGCCGTAGCGCTCGCGCATCGCGGTGATGTGGTGCCACAGGTTGGCCCGGGACTGCGGGTCGAGACCGGTGGTGGGCTCGTCGAGGAACAGCAGTGGCGGCCGGTTCATCAGACCGAGCGCCACGTCGAGGCGGCGACGCTGGCCACCCGACAGGGACTGCACTCGGCGCTTGCCCAGCCCGTCCAGCTCCAGGGCCGTCATCAGGTCGGCGGCCCGGGAGCGGTACTCGGCGGTCGGCAGGTGATAGAAGCGTCCCTGGTTGTGCAGCTCGTCGAGGACCCGGTAGGAGTAGCCGCCGCCGGTGCCCTGGCCGATGTAGCCGATCCTGGCCCGCACCTGCGCGGGTTGGGTGACGACGTCGTGGCCCGCCACCTGGGCCGTTCCCGCCGTGGGCTGCAGCAGGGTGGTGAACATCCGCAGCGTCGTCGACTTCCCGGCACCGTTGGGGCCGAGGAACGCGACGAGTTCACCCTCCCGCACGTCGACATCGATCGCCCTGACGGCTTCGATGACGTCCTTGCCGCGCCGGAAGGTCCTGGTGAGGCCTCGAGCACTGATCACCGTTCCAGGGTGCCCCATTCCGGTACGGATGCGTACCCCTGTCAGGTCGGCGGGTCACGGCGTACCCCTGTCGGGGCGGCGGGTCGAGGCGGCGGCCGGGCCTGATCCCCGAGCCGATAGGCTGCTGGCCGACTCACGAAAGGAACCGGGCATGTCACAGCCCCCCTCCGATCACGACGATGCCGGCCGCAACGAGGCCGACCACGACGAGGCCGCCGATCACATCCAGGCCGATCACGACGAGGCTGATCGCCACCAGGCCGATCCCGGCGAGGTCGCGGCGGATCA
Organism: Raineyella sp.; assembly: GCF_034933565.1. Classification (NCBI taxonomy): domain Bacteria; kingdom Bacillati; phylum Actinomycetota; class Actinomycetes; order Propionibacteriales; family Propionibacteriaceae; genus Raineyella; species Raineyella sp. The sequence goes on along the minus strand of NZ_JAYFNG010000009.1, from coordinate 21,598 downwards.
GGCGGCGGCGCCGGACACCCCGGCCGCAGCCTGGCCCCCGCCGAAGGCGCCGATGGGCTCGCCGCAGGCGCCCGGGATCCCGCCACAGCCGGTTCCCGCTCCCTATCGGCCGATGGTCCCGCCACGGCGAGGTCAGGGGGCGTTCGGTCGTGGCTTCGGCCTGGGCGCCGGGGCCGGCCTGGGGCTCGGCGCGGCCGCCATCGCCCTCAGCATCGTCGGTGCCCTGTTGGGCGCCATCGCCCTGGTCGCGGCACCGACGGTCAGTGGTGCCGGCACCGCCGAGCAGCTGCACACGATCTGGGGTGATCCCAAGGCCAAGCACACGCTGCGGGCGATCCCGATCACCGGCACGATCATGGGCGATTCGTCCGACGGGCTGGGCCTGACCGTCGGGACGTACGGCTACGAGGTGGCCCGGGTGATCGACAAGCTCTCCGCCGACGACGCCGACGGCATCGTCCTGCTGATGAACACCCCGGGCGGTTCCATCACCGGGTCGCGGGCGATCGCCGACGCGGTGGACCGCTACCGCGCCCGGACCGGCCACAAGGTGTTCGCCCACGTCGAGGGCATGTCCGCATCCGGCGGGATGTACGCGATGGCCAATGCGGATCGGATCGTCGCCGACCACGGCTCGCTGATCGGCAGCATCGGTGTGATCTCCGGGCCGTTCGTGCGTTACCGCGACATCACCGGGACCCCGGGCTCACTGCTGGAGTCCGGCGTCACCACCAAGGGTGGCATCACGTACGAGTACCTCACGATGGGCCGTGACAAGGACTTCGGCAGCCCCTACCGGGACATGCGTCCCGAGGAGCGCGACGTCTGGATGAACGGTCTGGCGGTCGAGTACGACGCCTTCGTCGAGTGGGTCGCGCAGCACCGGGGGATCCCGGCGGACACGATCCGCACCGCGTACGGCGCCCACATGTTCGACAGCCAGACCGCGGTGACCAACCGGTACGCCGATGCCGTGGGTGGCCAGGACGAGGCGTTCCGTGACTTCGCGACCCGGTCGGGCGTCGATCCCGCCGACACCAGGGTCGAGCAGGCGACCGCACCGGGCCTCCTCGCCACGTTGCTCGGCGTCGAGGCCCGGCCGCTCGGTGTCGCTCCCGCGGCGAAGGCGGAGGGGAACACACCGGCGCGGGCCACCGCCAAGATCTGCTCCGGCGCCCCGCAGGTGCTGGCCTACCAGGGCGACACGGCGGCCTTCTGCGGCTGATCGTACGGATCGACACGCCGACGGGCCGGGCCACTCCACTGGAGCGGCCCGGCCCGTCCCGGTCAGCCGGCGTCCCGGTCAGCCGGCGTCTCGGTCACGTCGGTGGCGTGGTCAGTCGGTGACCGCCAGCACCCCGTGGGCGCCGCGCTCGGCCAGCGTCATCTCGTGGTTGACGATCGCATAGTGGCCCGCCTCGGGCAGGGCCAGCTCGACGAAGCCGCCCTGACTCGCCAGCAGGTCCAACGTCTGGCTGCCGCCGGAGCCGCTGCTCGTACAGCCGCCGCTCACCCTGCCCGGGTCCTGGCCGCAGCGCAGCAGCCAGCCGCCCTCCTTCCAGACCGAGTCGAACTGCCCACCGACCACGTGGAACGCCAGCGACTCGTTCGGGCCGGCGTCGAGCACCCAGATCCGGATCCGCTTGCCGGTGTGCGCGGTGAGCGGGGTCCGGTCGTACTGGTTCGGGTAGCCGTTGAAGACGACGGCGTCGGGCGTACGCGCGGCGATCTTGTCCGCATCGGAGACGCCGCCCTGCGGGCCGTAGTACTGCTCGCCCTGGACCAGCAGGTACTCCTGGTCGACCGGGGCCAGGTCGGGCGGGTCGATCACCACCGCGCCGTACATGCCGTTGGCGATGTGCAGCGACATCGGCATCGTCGAGCAGTGGTACATCCACACCCCGGCCCGGGTGGCGGTGAACCGATAGGTGAGGCTCTCGCCGGGCTGGATCGTCCGCATCGGCCCGTCGGGGGCCAGTGATCCGGCATGGAAGTCGATGCCGTGGCCCATCGAGCCGTCGTTGACCAGGGTGATGTCGAAGGTGTCGCCGATCCTGCCGTGCAGCGTGGTGCCGGGCACGGTCCCGTTGAACGTCCACACATCCTGGGTGACGCCGGGGGCGACCTCCTGGACGGCCTCCTTCACGGTGAAGGTGGCCTTGTGCACGGTGCCGTCACCGATCGGTGGGAGCGCCGGATCGTACGCCGACCAGCCCGCGGCGGGCGATGCGTTGCGGTCCCAGACCGCGTCCGGGCCGGTCGCCGCCTGCCCGTTCGCCGCCGACCCCATCGAGCCCATGGATCCCATCGAGCCGGTGGGCCCGGTCGAGGCGGCACCGCCCGGCGTCGCCCCCGGGCCGGTGGCGGTGATCGACAGGGTCATGCCCATCTGCTTGTGTCCGGCGACCGAGCACCACCCCTGGAGGGAGCCGCTGATGATCCCCACGTCCAGCGGGGCGGTCTGGCCGGGGGCGATCCGCCCGGTGGTGGCGCCGTTGGCCAGGGTCAGGTCGTGGGTCTGCCCCTTGGAGTCGGAGTTGGTGACCCGGAGGACCAGTCGGTCCCCGACCGGCACCGGGATCGTCGAGGGGGTGAACCTCATGTCGGCGGCGGTGACCGCGACGGTCGTGGTGTGCCCGGTCGGGGTGACGCCCGCCGGTGCGGCGGCCCCGGGGACCCCGGCCGCCGCGGCCGTCCGCGGCGAGGGAGCGCGGACGACGGCGACCGGATCGACCATGCCGGCCACCACCACGAGGAGGGCGAGGACACCGACTGCGGCCGCGAGCTGGCCCTGGCTGCGCCGGCGTCGGATGGCCGGGTCCTGGTCCTGCGGCGGCTCGGGTGGCTCACTGTCACGGCGCCGGACCAGGCGGACCCCGGTGACGACCGTGGCGATCAGCACGCCGATCGTCCAGGCCATCACCACGTACACCGTCATCGAGGTGGTGACCTTCACCAGACTCGGCACCGGCAGCAGGAAGACCAGCCCGGCGACGTTGGCCAGCACCACCCGGGCGACGGCCGCCCGGTCCACCAGGGCCGTGGTCCGCCGGACGATCGAGGGGCCGCCGCCGACCACGACCGGCAGCAGGTAGCTCAGCGCGCCGAACAGGACCTGCGCGACGAAACCCGCGGCGAACGGGCCGGTCAGCGCGTGCAGCCCCTCGACGGCACCGGCCAGGTCCTTCGCCGTGGTCAGCTCGACCGCGACGGCGACGACGCAGCCGGCCCACCACGCCAGCCCGGCGAGCATCGACCAGGTGCCGAAGTCGTACGGGCGCTTGGTGAGCGCCTCGCGGGTCAGCGGCGCCGCGATCACCGCCAGGCCGGACAGATAGCCGAGGGCGGCGAGCACGGCGACCCAGCGCAGGTCGGCGAGCGCCGCGGCGGCGAGCAGCACGGTCGAGCCGGCGAGCAGCCACCAGGCGCGCCGGCCGACGGTGACGGTGGCGTCGTCGGCCCGGGTGCGCAGCATCGTCGGCCACAGCGTGATCACCGTGCCGGCGATGGTGAGGCCGACCCAGCCGAGCACATTGAGCGCCAGGTGCGCGAGCAGGAAGCGCGGATGAGCCGGGGAGGTGCTGGGCACCGCGGCCAACCGGGTGCCGAGCCAGACTCCGATCGGCAGCATCAGGGCCGCGGCCACGTAGTAGCGCACCGTGACGGTGAACCGGGCCGGCAGCGACCTGCGTACCCGGACGGCCAGCATCACGGCGTGCAGCACGGCGGCCAGCCCGACCAGGCTCGCACCGATCCACAGCGCGGGCCGGTTGCCGGTGACCAGGCCGGCCACCACGCCCAGTGCGCCGGCGTTGAGCAGGCCGAGGACGGCCGCGTCCGTGCGGGGATGCCCGTCCGAGCCGCGCAGGATCGCGTCGGTGAAGTAGCCCGACCAGACCACGATGGCGTTCGACACGGCGCCGAGCAGCAGCAGGTGGACCATCAGCCAGCGGGCCTCGGGCACGAACCGGTGCGACAGCACGATCACGACGTCGGCCAGCAGCCAGGCGAACATCGGCGCGGAGCGCACCAGCATCCGGCGGCGCCGCCCGGTCGGGCGCCGATCGGTGCGGTGGTCGGTACGTCGACCGGGGCCTCCGGTGGCCGGATCGTGGTGGGAGATCTGCACGTCAGGCCTCCTGGCCCCGGATGGTCCGGGCAGTGGTGGATGGTGCGCCGGCACTGCTGGCCACAGCTGTGGCGACGAGGGCCAACAATGACAGCACATTCAGGGTGCCGGCGACGGCGCGCACCGGCTCGCTGCCGACCAGATCGGCGATCACCCGCACCAGCAGCGAGCCGTGCAGCAGCACGGCCACGCCCCAGAAAGCAGGGGTGTAGGGCAGGGGACGACGCAGCACCGCCGGCAGGATCACCGGCGCGTGCGCGAGGATCATCGACATCACGAAGCCGAGGAAGGTGGCGTGCAGCACCGCGTCGTAGTGCAGCCCGGACAACGCCGGGCGCAGCCACAGCAGCCCGGCGACCACCAGCCAGGCGTAGCCGGCGAGCAGGCAGGCGGCGCTGAACCGCGGCAGCCCGGTCGACCGTACGGTCTTCAGGGCGATGTCGCGACGGCCGTAGACCACTGCGAGCAGGATCAGCACGACCCCGAGGGCCGGCAGGCCGGCGTCGGGCGCCACCGCGGAGAACGCCACCGCCAGGACGACCAGCAGGGCGAGCGCCAGCGCCTGCCCGTCGTGGCGCTCCCGCCGGGACGGGTCGAGGGTGAGCTGGCCGAGCCGGGCCAGCTCCACCCGTTCACCGGCGATGGTGAGCAGCAGGAACCCGGTCAGCCACGGCACCAGGCGCGGGATGTCGACCCCGGCGAGCCAGAGTGCGGTGGCGCCGACCCCGAGGAAGGCACCGGAGAACTGGATCGCCACCGCCGGGTCGTACGACCGCCGCCACAGCGGCAGATAGATCACCAGCAGCGAGACGGCACCGACCAGCATCAGCGCTCGGCCGATCCACAGCGGCGTCGGGCTGAGGACGGCGAGGGCACCCAGTGACATGCCCAGCGGGGCCGCGTACGCCCACCTGCCGCCGGCGGCCACCGCCCGCTCCAGGGCGATCAGTGCGCCGACGAAGCCGATGGTCATCACCATCCCGTGCACGTCCGACAGTCGGGTGGCGACCAGGGGAGCGGGCAGACCGAGCAACAGCAGACCGGCGTCCAGGCCGAGCAGCAGGGCGATCCCGCTGGGCACCAACAGAGCCAGTCGCGTCCGCCGCAGCGCCGTCAGCCCAGGGCCGGCACCCGACCCGATCTTTTTAGTCACGGAAACAGTGTATAAATACTGTCGAGCGGTCACCAATCGGCGTCCTCATCGGCGAATGGCCTGCCGTACGGGCGAACCCGCTCGCTGCACCGGCGGGAAGTCTGCGCCGCGGCGGAGGGTCCCGGCCTCGGGCGGAGGTCCCAGCCTCGGGCGGAGGGCTCACCCGTCGGATGGAAGGTCGCCGCGTCGGGTACGAGGCCCACGGCCCGGGCGGTGCCGACACACATGGGAGGCTGGAGACATGGCGACGCACGCACAGCGGCACGGCAGCGGTCAGCGGGTCGATCCCGACCCCGCCGTTCCGGACAGCGCTGATCCCCACGGTGCCGATCTCCACAGCGCTGATCCCCACGGTACCGATCCCCACCGTGCCGATCTCCACCAGGCCGATTCTTGCAAGACCGATCCCGACGACGGGGGTGGTTGCGTGGCCCACGTGCCGATCTTCCGCGCCCTGTCGGCGGCGGACCGGGCCGCGGTGGCCCGCAAGGCGGTGCCGACCGCGGTGTCGAAGGGGGACGTCCTCTACCGCGCCGGCGAGCCGGTCTCCCAGCTGATGGTGGTGCATCGTGGGGCGATCCGGATCTCCCGGCTGACCAGCGCGGGCCGGGAGCGACTGATCCGCGTGCTCGGCCCCGGCGACTTCATCGGCGAGGGCGTCTTCCTCACCGGCGACCGGCCGGACCACTGGGCGACCGCGATGGACGACGGCCAGCTGTGCGTGTTCCGGCACGAGGACCTCGCCGGGTTGGTGGCCGACCATCCCGGCATCGGGCTGGGCATGCTCGGGGCGCTGAGCCGCCGGCTGGACGAGACCGAGCACCGACTCGCCGCACTGGGATCGGCCGATCTGGATGCCCGCCTCGCGGACTACCTGCTGGACCTGCCCTCGGAGCGCGACGGCGCGACGGTGCGGATCCGGCTCCCGATGGCCAAGAAGGACATCGCCTCGCTCCTCGGGTCGACGCCCGAGACCCTCAGCCGGGCCCTGGCCCGGATGGTGCGCGGCGGGGTGATCGCCCTGCACGGGACCCGCGACATCGATCTGCTCGACGCGGATCGGCTCCTCGCGCTGGTCGGGGGCCGCTGAGCCGTCTGCGGTGTCGTCCGGCAGGCGCCGTACCGTCGGGCAGGCGCTGACACAGCGGTGTCAGCCGCCCGGCATACACCGCTGAGGACGGCAGGCGCCGTACGGTCGGGGCAGGTGCTGACGTCGGATCAGGCCTTGAAACCGGCCTGCGTCAGGGCTGACTGGAGGGACTGCTGGAACGCGGCCGAGGTGTAGGAAGCGCCCGAGATCGCGTTGACCTGGGCCGACTGGGCCTGCAGGGCCTCCTGGACCAGGGCGGGGGCGGCGTAGCCGTTGATCCGCTGGGAGTGGCCGTCGCTGGGCAGCTGGACCCAGCTGATGGCGGTGATCTTTCCGTTGCTGACGGTCGCCTTGACCCGCATGCTGCCGTACGGCGTGGAGACCGCCGAGCCGGTCGCCGTCCTGTTGCTCGTGCTCGAGGAACTGCTGCTCGACGACCCGGCGCTGCTCGACGACCCGGCGCTGCTCGACGGGCCGGCGCTGCTCGACGGGCCGGACGGGGCGGAGCCGGAACCGGACGAGCTCGGACCGGAGGAGGTGGGGCCCGACGAGCCGGAGCCGGCACTCGATCCCGAGGACGTCGTCCCTGAGCTCGGCCCCCCGGTGGTGGTCGGGCCCGCGCCGGCCTGCGCGGCGAGCCCGTCCGACTTCGGGTTGAGCGCCAGGACGCCCGCCACGGCGGCGACGGTTGCTCCGGCGATGAGGGCGGGCTTGACGATCTTCATGGACTTTCCTCCCAGTCGTGATGTGCTGGCACCATCCAGGGAACGGCTCGGCCCTTTGCCCGTTCTGTGAATCCTGTGGGGCGGGATTGGGAGTCCGCTCGTTCTCATCGGTTCCTCAGGAATGCCGGGCCTCCACCGCTCCCACCGCCGCCTCGGCCGAGTGCCTGGCCGGAACCCGCGCAGGGGGCCTCGGACAGCGGGCTTCCTGCTGGCACGGCGCCGGCCGGGGCCTCCTGCCGGCACGGCGCCGAGCAGGTCACCGCGTCCGACTGGCAGGCTGGGCGCCATGACGATCTGGTACGACGACGTGGTCGATGTCGACGGCATCAACGAACGCAGCCGGGGCTCCGCGGTGGAGCACCTCGGCATCGTGATCACCGGCGCGACCGACGATGCCCTGCAGGGCCGCATGACCGTCGACGAGCGGACGGTGCAGCCCGCCGGGGTGGTGCACGGTGGCGCGAGCGTCCTGTTCGCCGAGACCCTGGCCAGCTGGGCCGCGACCTACACGCTGGACCAGTCCCGCCAGTACGCGGTCGGGATGGAGATCAACGCCAACCACGTCCGCCCCGGCCTGCCCGGCATCCTCCACGGGGAGGCCCGACCGGTGAACCTGGGGCGTACGACCCAGATCTGGGACATCCGGATCACCAACGAGGCCGGCAAGCTGGTCTGCGTGAGCCGGTGCACCATGGCGGTGCTCGACATGCCGACGCAGTACCGGGGCACCGCGGGCTGAGGCCCGCGAGGCGGCGCACGGGGACGGGAACAGACATGGACGAGGGCATCATCATCGCGCCGGTCGGCGCGATCGCCGACGGGGGCGTGCTGGTCGTGCCGGCCTCCACCACCGGCACGGGCGAGGACATCGCGGTCTTCCGCAGCGGCGAGGCGTACTACGCCCTCGACGACATGTGCACCCACCAGGAGGCGCTGCTGTCGCGCGGCTGGGTCGAGGAGGGCGAGGTCGTCTGCCCGCTGCACCTGGCCCGGTTCCGGCTGACCGACGGGATGCCCACCTGCTTCCCGGCCACCTGGCCCACGCCGACCCATCGGGTCGAGGTCCGCGACGGGTCGATCGTGTTGTTCCCCGGGGTCGCGGCCGAGGGCGCGCCCGTCCTCGAGCGCTGAGCGGTCCGGTCCGGCACCTCGTCATGCTGTCCACGACGCCTCCGCTGCGTCGCGCGGGGCACCGGTCCATTGATCGGGGACGGACCCCGACGATCGGGGACCACACCCCCGTACGGTCGACCTCGGCGAAGCGGTGGCAGGCCGCAGCGTCCCGTGCCATGCTGCACTGACGCAGACGTGGGCCCGCGCCGGGTCCCCGTCGGGTCGGCATCGGCGACGGGAGGACGATGAACGTCGAGCTCACCGGGATCCGGGACTTCCTGGCCGCCCACCACCCCTTCGACGTGCTGCCGCAGCAGCTGCTCGACGAGCTGCCGGCGCGCCTGACCGGCAGGTACTTCCGTCGGGGCACGGTCATCCTGGCCGCCGGTCGGCCGACCGAGGCGGTCTACATCCTGCGCAGCGGGGCGGTCGACATCACCGACGCCAACGGCGCGCTGGCCGACCGCTGCGGTGAGGGGGGCGCGTTCGGGGTCTCGGCGGCCCGTGACGACGGACCCTCGCGATTCACCATGACCGCGCTGGAGGACAGCCTCGCGCTGTTGCTGCGGCCCGATGACTTCCGTCAGCTGCTGCGCACCCAGCCTCTGTTCGCCCGGTTCTTCGACGAGCAGTCGGCCGAGCGGCTGCAGGCGGCGGTGGAGGCCCTCCGGGTGCCGGAGGCCGGCCACGAGGTGCTGCGGACCACGCTGCGCGGGATCGTCACCCATGAGCCGGTGAGCGTCGACGAGGGCACCCCGATCCGCGCCGCGGCCCGGCTGATGACCGACCGCGGGGTGTCGGCGCTGCTGGTCACCCGGGACCGCGGGGAAGCGACTACTGAGCTGAGCGGGATCGTCACCGACCGCGACATGCGCCGGCTGGTCGTCGGCGAGGGCAGACCGGCCGAGGGGCCGGTGTCGTCCATCATGACCGCCGCGCCGACCACCATCGACCCGGACGCCCCGGCGGTCGAGGCGATGCTGATGATGATGCAGCGCGGTTTCCACCACCTGCCGGTCGTCGAGCACGGCCGGCCGGTCGGGATGGTCACCAGCGGCGACATCATGCGGTTGCAGCAGGCCAATCCGGTGGCCATCGTGGGGGCGATCGCCGCCTGCCAGGACCTGGCCGGCCTGATCCGGGCCCGCGGACGGTTGCCCGGGGTCGTCCGCGAACTCGTCCGGCAGGACGCCTCCGCCGCCGAGATCGGCCGGATCGTCACCGCGGTCGGCGACGCCGTCACCCGTACGCTGCTGCGGCTCGCCGAGGCGGAGCTGGGCCCCCCGCCGGTGCCGTACGCCTGGGTGGCGCTGGGCTCGCAGGGCCGACTGGAGCTGGGACTGTCGTCGGACCAGGACAATGCGCTCGTGCTGCCCGACGGGCCCGACCCGGGGGCCGGCCCCGCCCCGGTGGTCGACGCCTGGTTCGCCGACCTGGCCGAGCGGGTCACCTCGGGTCTGGCCGCCTGCGGCTACCCGCTGTGCCCGGGGGACATCATGGCCTCCAACCCGGCCTGGCGGCTCACCCGCTCGCAGTGGTGGCGGGTGTTCGGGCGGTGGATCGACGAGCCGGACTCCGACGCCGTCCTGCACGCGGACACGTTCTTCGACATGCGCCCGATCACCGGCGCCGAGCTGGTCGACCCACTGCTCGCCGCGGTGCACCGGGCCACCGCGGGCAATCAGCGGTTCCTCGCCCGGCTGGCCCGGGAGGCCGTCTCCTGGGTGCCACCGATCGGGTTCTTCCGCGGTTTCGTGCTCGACCGGGCCGGCCAGGGCTCCCGGGGGCTGGACCTGAAGGCCGGCGGGATCGCCCCGATCGTCCAGATCGCCCGGGTGCACGCGCTGGCCGCCGGGCTGCCCGAGGTCAACACCGCCGCCCGGCTGTCGGCCGCCGCCGCGACCGGCACGATCTCCCAGCGCCGTGCCGACGACCTGCGCGGGGCGTACGAGCTGATCAGCCACCTGCGCCACCGCCACCACAGCGACCAGGCCGAGCACGGCGAGCCCGCGGACAACGTCATCGACCCCGGTGCCCTGTCGACGATCGACCAGCACAGCCTGCGCGACGCGTTCCGGATCATCAAGGAGGCCCAGCAGGAGCTGGCCTTCACCTACCGGCTGCACGCGGTGTCGTGAGAGTGCGAGGCGTGACGGTGACGGTGCCGGGGACCGATGAGGTGGCGGTCGTGATGGGAGCGGGATCGTGAGGGGTCACGGTGCCGTGACGGTGCGGGGGTCGTGATGGGCTGGCCGTTCGGGAGCACGGGACGGGAGCGCAGGGCGGCCGAGGCGTTACCGGAGGGGCCGCTGCGGACCTATCTCGCCACTCCGCAGCCCTCGCCGCGGACCCCGCTGGCCGAGCTGCCGCTGCTGGCGGTGGACATGGAGACCACCGGTCTCGACCCGCGCCAGGACCGGATCCTCAGCATCGGCTGGGTGCCGGTGGACGGCGCGGTCGTCCGGCTCGGCGGCGCCGGGCAGGTCGTCGTCTCCGGGGCGGAGCTGGGGGAGGACGGGGTGGGCCAGAGCGCCACGGTGCACGGGCTCACCGACGACCGCCTGGAGCAGGGGACACCGCTCGCCGCGGCGGTCGAACAGCTCCTCGACCGGCTGACCGGCCGGGTGCTGCTGGCCCATCACGTCGGGCTGGAGGCGGGCTTCCTCAAGGCGGCCTGTCGCCGGCTGTGGGGCGTCCGGGTGGAGCCCGCCGTCGTCGACACGATGCGGCTGCAGCAGCGGGTGATCGCCCCCGGCTTCGACGAGGAACCGCGCGGCGACGACCTGCGGCTGTGGAACGCTCGGGCACGGTTCGGCTTGCCGGTCCTGGGCGCCCACGACGCGCTGCACGACGCGCTGGCCGCCGCCGAGCTCTACCTGGCGCAGACCGCTGAGCTCGGGCTGGAGGCCGCGGACCTGCGCGCCGTACGCTCCTGAGCCCATACGGTCTGATCCCATACGGTCCTGATCCCATACGGTCTGATCCCGTACGCTCCTGATCTCCACGGTCCGATCTCCCACGGTCGGATCCCGTCGGTCTGATCCGGTCGGCCCGGCCCCGTACGCTCCAGGCTCTTGACCAGCGGGTCCAGGTGTCGGGTCGGGTCCCGTCAGGTGTGGATGTCCAGCAGGGTCCACGTACGGCCCTCCCATTCCAGCAGGGTGAGCTGGCGGTCGGGGGTCAGCAGCACGTGCGCCCAGGGCCCGAGGGACTCCCCGCCGACCATCGGTGCATCGACGTGTTCGCAGACGATGCCGGACGGCCCGTGCAGGCCGTCGATGATGCGCACCGGCCGGTACGCATCGCCGGCCCGGCCCCACAGCGGCAGCAGATGGGGCCACAGCAGGCCGAGCGCCGGGTGGTACCAGCCGGGCGGGTACTCCTCGGCGCGACGCCGCGCGCCGAGGCTCTCCTGGGTGTCGTACGCCTGGATCGACGCCCCGTTGCCGACCCACTCGATGGTCGAGGAGTGCACCACCCAGCGGTCGCCGGGGGCCACCGCCACCTCGAAGCGTTCCTCGCCGTTGCTCACCACCGCCGCCGCCTCACGGTGCCGGCCCCGGGTCAGCACGAGCGCGACCAGGGCGATCAGCTCGGCTTCGCGGGCGGGAGGCAGGGTCTCGTCGGGCTCGTCCACTGCGGTCTCCGTGGGGTGGGACGGTTCGGAGGCGGATCAGGACCGGGTGGCCCGGATCGCGGCCACCCGCTCGCGGCGCAGGGCGGGGATCGGGGCGACCGGGAGCGGGTCGAGGCGGGTGCGCAGGGCGGTCTCGAGCAGGAAGTCGGCGAGGCCGGGATTGCGGGCGAGCACCGGGCCGTGCGGGTAGGTGCCGACGACGGAGCCCTGGACGGCCCCTTCGGTGCCCGAGCCGTCGCCGTTGCCGATGCCGATCTCGACGTCGGCCAGCGGAGTGGCGTCGGCACCGAGGGTGGTCATCCCGCCGTGGTTCTCGAAGCCGGTGATCAGCGCGTCGTCGCCGGTCAGCCCGGTGACGTCCCCGGGCAGCGGGCGCAGCCGGGTGAGGATCTCCCCGACCGCGCGTTGCTCGGCGCGCCGGGTGGTGATGTCGAGCAGGCCCAGCCCGGGCATCACCTCGTCGCGCTCGCCGACGGTGAAGGTGGTGCCGAGGATCTGGTAGCCGGCGCAGACCGCGAAGACGACCGCACCCCGGTCGGCGGCCCGGTGCAGGGTGCCCTCCGCCGACAGCAGCCGGACGGCCGTGGTCTGGGCGCCGTCCTCACCGCCGCCGAGCAGGTAGACATCGGCGTCGTCGGGCAGCGGACGGCCCGGCTCGGCGACGGTCAGCCGAGGCTCGAAACCGCGCCACTGCAGGCGCTTCATCAGCACGGTGGCGTTGCCGCGGTCCCCGTAGATGCCCAGCAGTGACTGGTAGACGAGGACGAGGTGGACGGGGCGGGTCATGCCAGGCCTCCGAGCTTGCGCAGCTTCTGGAACGGGGTGTAGGTCGAGAGTACGTCGACGTGCCGGTCGAGGTCGGTGAGCGCGGTCGCGAGGTCGGGCACCACGGTGCAGGCCACTTCCGCGTACGCGAGGCGGACGGCGAGGTCCTGGGCCCGTGGCCCGGTGGCGATGACCTGCTTGCCGGCGAGCTGCTCGTAGTCGACGTCCCACATCCAGGACAGGTCACGGCCGTCGGCGGCGACCGCGTCGATGGCCAGCACCACGGTGTCGGAGCGGAGCAGTGGCAGGGCTTCGTGCCAGCCGGCCGGGTTCTTCGCCAGCAGCAGCCGGGCCGAGGTGGTGCCGAAGTGGGTGGTGGCGAATCGGCCCGCCGGGGAGGTCACGGTGCGCATGCCGGCCAGCGCATCCTCGACGCCGACCCCGAGCTGCTCGGCGGCCGCGAGCGCGCAGGCGGCGTTGCCGACGTTGAACCCGCCGGGGACCTGCAGCTGCGGGTCGTGGGCGACGCCGTGCCGGTCGATGATCCGGCCGTTCTCCACCCGGATGACGGCGGTCGGCTCCGACATCGAGCAGGCCGGGCAGTCCCAGTCCCCTGGATCGCCGGTCTCCGGGTGCGGGTTGCGGCGCAGCAGGATGGCCCCGCACTCGGGACACATGGTGGCGTCCTCCTGCCAGGTCGAGGCGGTGTCGACCCAGACCACGTGCTTCGCACCCCGGGCCGCCCACACCACCAGCGGCTCCTCGGCGTTCGCGACGACCACCGGCCCGCCCTCGCCGGCCTCGACGAGGGCATCGCGCCAGGAGCGGGCGAGCTTCTTGATCTCGTGGTTGCGGTCGAGCTGGTCGCGGGAGAAGTTCAGCAGCACCAGGACCTCCGGGCGGCCGAGCCGGACCAGGTCGGCGACGACGCGCTCGTCGGTCTCCAGGACCGCGATGTCGGCCCGGGGCGCCCGGGAGAGGGCCGAGGCGATGCCGTAGTGGAGGTTGGCCCCGTCGGCGTTGGTGACGACCCGCTCGGCGTTCCGCGGGCCGAGACCGGCCCGGATCGCCGCGGTGAGGAGGTGGGTGGTGGTGGTCTTGCCGTTGGTGCCGGACACCGCCGCGATCCGCCGGCCGCTGAGCAGCTTGGCGAAGGCATCCGGGTCGATCCTGGTCATCACCTGGCCGCGGATCGACGCGCCGGAGCCCCTCCCGGCCAGCCGGGACAGCATGGCCGCCAGCTGGCCTGCGCCCACCGCCGTCGCCAGTCGTAGCCGGGACGCGGGACTCAGCCTGGACGGAGCCCCCGGACGCTCGAGAGTCGATGCCATGGGGCCCATTGTCCACCACGCCCGGGGTGGGGCGGGCCAGCGGCCTTTCTTGTTGCCGGAACCGGGGGTCGTCGCGCCCCGGGGCAGGAATAGACTCCGCTTCACCGTGACCGAAGGGGGCCCCGCCGTGACCATCGAGAGCGCAACCCGCGTCGATGTCGTGGGAGCCGTGTCGGTGGAGACCGTGCTCGCCGTCGACCATCTTCCGGCGCCGGAGGAAGCCGTCGTCGCGCCGCCGGTGCTGCCCGGTCTCGGCGGTCGCGGGGCCAATCAGGCCGTCGCGGTGGCCCGCAGCGGGGTCGAGGTGCGGCTGGTCGCCTCCCTCGGCGACGACACGGAGGGCCACCAGCTGCTCGAGGAGCTCGCCGGGTTCGGCGTGGCCACCGAGCTGATCTCGGTGCACCCGGGCGCGCGTACCGGCCACAGCTATCGGCTGGACTCACCCGGCGGGCATCGTACGGTCATCGTCCCGGGCGCCAACGACCTCACCGACGTGTCCGCGGTCCACGACGTCGCCGACCGGTTGGCGACCTCGGCGGTGGTGCTGCTGCAGAGCCAGGTCGGGCGTGCGGTCGTGGAGGAGACGATCCGGCAGGCGGCCGACTGGCCGGGCCGGCTGGTGTACAACGCGGCCCCGGCGATCGGCATCGATCCCGACCTCTACGCCGCGGTGGGGGTGCTGGTGGTGAACGAGGCCGAGGCTGCGGCGCTGTGCGGGCGGCCGGTCTCGCGCGACGTCGGTGACATCGAGGCGATGGCGGTGCAGCTGGCATCGCGCGGCCGGTCGGTGGTGGTGAGCATGGGGGCCGAGGGCGCCGTGGTGGCCCCCTCGCGCCGGCCGGTCGAGGTGATGCTGGCCGAGCGCGCCGACGTGGTGGACCGGGCCGGTGCCGGGGACGCGTTCGTCGGTGTCCTGGCCGCCGGGCTCGCGGTCGGGATGGGGGTGCAGGAGGCGACCGCTGCCGCCGTCCGGCAGGTGACCCGTACGGTCGCGCGCCGCGGGGCGGTCCGGTCCTATCCGACGTTCCAGTTCGACTGAGCCCGACTCACCGGGCCAGCCCGGCCCCGCCAGCCCGACTCATCCGGCGGCGGAACGTACATGGCGATCACGCCCGGCGACCGGACTCGTCCGGCGGCCGAACGTACGCGGCGGGTCTCACCCGGCGACCGGGCTCATCGCGCGGCACCCGGGCGAGGGATCCGCCGCCTCCGGTCGGGTTTCGTCGACGGCCCGGGCTCCCAGCCGGCGACCCAGGGCCGGTCGTCCTCATCGGGCAGGACGCCCTCCTCGAGGAACCGGTAGTCCCCGGCCAGCACCTTCTTCGCGGCGGCGCGGTCGCTGGCGTCCGAGTTGGACCACAGGGCGGTGAACAGGGCGTCGACGCGCACCCGGGCCTGCCGGCAGAACACGTCGGCCAGTTCCACTCCTTCGGGACGTACGTCGCGCTCGGCGGTCGCGCGCACGCACGAGGCGCTCATCGCGAACAACTCGGCGCCGATGTCGACGATCCGGCCCAGCAGCGCCTGCCGGTGCTCCAGGCGACCCTGCCAGCGGGCCATCCCGTAGAACACCGAGCGGGCCAGCCGCCGGGTGGCCCGCTCGACGTAGCGCATGTGGCCGGCGAGCTCGCCGTAGCGCGCGAAGGACGTGGCGAGCATCCCCCGTCCGGCGACCAGGGTCGGCAGCCAGCCGGCGTAGAAGCCGGTCGCCCGGCCCACGGCCCGCAGCTTCTCCTCCCGGCTCGCTTCGGGGTCGATGATCGCGCCGGCGACGGCGAGGTGGGCGTCCACCGCCTCCCGGGCGATCAGCAGGTGCATGATCTCGGTCGACCCCTCGAAGATCCGGTTGATCCGGATGTCGCGCAGCATCTGCTCGGCCCGGACCACCCGCTCGCCCCGGGCCGCCTGCGACTCGGCGGTCTCGTAGCCGCGGCCGCCGCGCATCTGGACGACGTCGTCGGTGACCTTCCAGGCCATCTCCGATCCGTAGAGCTTGAGCAGCGCGGCCTCGATCCGGATGTCGTTCGACTCCTCGTCGGCGAGCATCGCGCACAGGTCGAGCATCGATTCCAGGCCGTACGCGGTGCCGGCCATGAACCCGATCCGGGTGGCGATGGCCTCGTGCGCGCCGATCGGACGGCCCCACTGGACCCGGTTCGCACCCCACCCGCGGGCGGTGGACACCGCCCACTTGGTGTTGCCGACGCACAGTGCCGGCAGCGAGAGCCGGCCGGTGTTGAGCGTGGTCAGGGCGATCTTCAGCCCGCGGCCCTCGGCGCCGATCACGTTGGCGGCCGGGACGAACACGTCGTGGAAGCGGGTGACCGAGTTCTCCAGACCGCGCAGGCCGACGAAACTGTTGCGGTTCTCGACGGTGATGCCGGGGGAGTCGGCCTCCACGACGAACGCGGTGATGCCGCCGTGGTGCCCCGGCGTGGCGGGGACCCGGGCCATCACCACGAGCAGTGAGGCCACCGGGCCGTTGGTGGCCCACAGTTTGACCCCGTTGAGCAGATAGCCGCTGCCGTCCTCGGTCGGGGTGGCGGAGGTGGCCAGGCGGGCCGGGTCGGAGCCGACATCGGGCTCGGTCAGCATGAAGGCCGACACCTCGCCGGCGGCGACGCGGGGGAGGTACGTACGCTTCTGCTCCTCCGACCCGAACATCGCCACCGGCTGCGGGACGCCGATCGACTGGTGGGCGCTGAGCAGGGCCGCCAGCGACGGGCTCACCGAGCCGACCAGGGCGAGTGCCCGGACGTAGTAGAGGTGGGTCAGCCCCAGCCCGCCGTACGCGGTGGGGATGTTCATCCCGAACGCGCCGATCCCGGCCAGATCGGTGAACACCTCGTCGGGGATCCGGTCGTCGCGCTCGATCGCCGCCCCGTCGACCGCGGTCAGGTGGTCGGCGAGTCGGGCGAGGAATGCCTCACCGGTGATCCGGTCCGCCGCCGGGGGCGTCGGCCACGGCTCGATCAGATCCAGCCGCAGCCGGCCGAGGAAGAGCTCGCGTCCGAAGCTGGGGCGGGTCCATTCCTGTTCCCGGGCGGCCTCGGCGACCTTCCGTGCCTCGTGCTCACTCGGACCCGTGCCGGTGCCGGCCGGGCGGACCTGCTGCTGGGTGGTCATGACGGCCTCCGCGGTGGGGCAACTGGATCCTTCCACGGTACCCGTCGGGCCGCCGTCAGGTGGCCGGATGCGGCGGTCCGGGGTCAGACGCGGATCCAGGCGGTGGTCTCACCGGGGAGGCATCCGCCCGCCAGCGGGGCGCTGGCCAGCAGGACCTCGCCCTCGGGGAGATCCACCGGGGTGGTGCCGAAGTTGGTCACGACGTGCCAGCCGCCGGGGCGGGTGAAGTGGAGCACGTCAGCAGCGGCGTCCTGCCAGTGGAGGTGTTCGGCACCCTGGAGCTCGTGGCGCAGTGCGAGGGCGCGTCGGTAGAAGCTGAGGGTCGAGGTCGGGTCGGCGGCCTGGGGGCCGGCGGCATAGTCGGCGAACCAGGTCGGCTGGGGCAGGTGGGATCCGTACGGGCCGAAGCCCAGTGAGGTGCCCGTCGGCTCCCACGGCAGCGGGACGCGGCAGCCGTCGCGGCCGATCTCGGCGCCGTGGGTGCGGAAGAAGGTGGGGTCCTGGCGGTCCGCCGCGGGGATCTGGCCGACTTCGGGGAGACCGAGTTCCTCACCCTGGTAGAGGTAGGCCGAGCCGGGGAGGGCCAGCATCAGCAGGGTCGCGGCCCGGGCCCGGCGCAGACCGCGGGCGATGTCGACCTCGGCGGGGTCGCCGCCGCGCAGGAGCCATGCCTTGTCCGGGCCGCCGACCAGCATGTCGCCGGGGCGGGCCGACGCGGCAGGGGGCAGGCCGTAGCGGGTGGCGTGGCGGGTGACGTCGTGGTTGGAGAAGACCCAGGTCGTGGAGGAGCCCGCCCGGGTGGCGAGTGCCAGGTTGTCCGCGATGATCCGGCGGAACTGCGCTGCGTCGAAATCAGCCTCGAGCAGGTCGAAGTTGAACGCCTGGCCCAGCCCGTCGGGGCTGGCGTACCTGGCCAGGCGGTGGGCCTCGACCCAGGCTTCGGCGACGGCCGTACGGGGCGGGGCGTACTCGTTGAAGACGGTGCGCCATTCGGCGTAGACCTCGTGGACCTCGTCGCGGTCCCAGATCGGGTGCTGGCCGTCCTCGAAGGTGTCGAGGCCGTCGATGACCGTCCGGAGCGCATCGAAGGCGGGATCCATGTTCTTGGTCAGCCCATGGGCCACGTCGATCCGGAATCCGTCCGCGCCGCGGTCCGACCAGAAGCGCAGGGTCGCCAGGAAGTCGTCGCGGACGTCGCGGCGGTCCCAGTTGAGATCGGGCTGTTCCTTGGCGAAAAGGTGCAGGTACCACTGGCCGGGTGTCCCGTCGGGTTCGGTGACCCGCTCCCAGGCCGGGCCGCCGAAGATCGAGGCCCACCCGTTGGGCGGGAGCTCGCCGTGCTCGCCCTTGCCGTCGCGGAAGATGTAGCGCCCCCGCGCCGAGGATCCTCTGGGGGAGGCGAGGGCTTCCCGGAACCACGCATGGAGGTCGGAGGTGTGATTCGGGACGATGTCCACCACGATCTTCAGGCCGGCGCCGTGCAGGGCCGCGACCATCTCGTCGAACTCCTCCAGAGTGCCGATCCGCGGGTCGATGTCGCGGTAGTCGGCGACGTCGTAGCCGCCGTCGGCCAGGGCGGAGGGGTAGAAGGGGCTCAGCCAGACGGCGTCGATCCCCAGCTCCTTGAGGTAGTCGATCCTGGAGATGACGCCTCTGAGGTCACCGATGCCGTCGCCGTTGGCGTCGGCGAAGCTGCGGGGATAGATCTGGTAGACGGCCGCTTGGCGCCACCAGTCGGCGTCCGGGGTGTCCGGGTACGGGACAGTCGCGGTGCCTGCCGGGATGGTGGCGGTGGATCCGGTGTTCGGGGCCGACATGGCTGGGTCCTCCGGGAGAGGGATGTGGACGGGGTGACCGTTGTCCTTGTCGTGGCGACACCGGGTACCCTTTTGCCATCAAATAAATCTACTGGGTAAATTAATCTGTTCGCCGCTACTGTGGCAGGACTGCTGCAAGGAAGTCAAGGCTCCGACATGTCACCATCGCGTCCCACCGTCGATCTCGGCACCGGGCGGCGCAGCCTCGGTCAGGTGCTGGACTTCGCGTGGGCGCGCGGCCCGTTCACGGCCAGCGATGCCATGCAGGCCACCGCGCTGACCCGCTCCACCACGATCGGTGCGATCGACACACTGGTGGAGATCGGCGTGCTGGAGGAGCTCCCGGACGCCCGGGCCGCCGGTGAGTACCGTGCCGGGCGCCCCGCCCGACGGTTCGCCCTCGCGCCGGCGTTCGGCACCGTGGTGGGGATGGACGCCGGCGACGAGCACCTCAGCATCACCGTCGCCGACCTGGCGGGCACCACCCTCGCGCACACGCGTACCGGTCTCCGGCCGGCCCAGTCCCCGGCCGGCCGACGCCGCACCATCCGTGATCAGCTCGCGGACACGTACGACAGCAGCGGAGCCACCCGGGCAGCGCTGCTCGCGCTGTGTGTGGGGGTCGCCGCTCCGGTCGATCGTGCCGGTCAGTCGCCGCCGCACCCGCTCGGCTTCTGGGAACGCACCAACCCCGGGCTGATCGAGCTGCTCGCCGACCGGGCGCCGCTGGTCGAGGTCAGGAACGATGCCCTGCTCGCGGCGTCGGCGGAGGGTATGATCGGTGACGCGGTCGGCCTGCGGGACTACATCGCCCTGCTGGCCGGCGCTCGCCTGGGGGCGGGGGTCGTCGTCGACGGCCACTTCCTGTACGGCAAGCACGGCGGGGTCGGTGAGACATTCCTGTTCGATGACGCGAGCGAGGCGTACGCCTCACGCGGCCTCGCCACGGCACTGGAGACACATGCCCGCGACCTGGTCGCCACGGGTAGCGTACGTGGACCGCTGGCGGCGCTGCCCGCCGAGGATCTCACTGCCGCGCGGGTGCTCGCCCTTGCCGAGGAGGGGGATCCGGGCGCCCTTGCCGTGGTGGAGCGGACGGGTGCCGGTCTGGCGCGCGTCATCGGCGTGCTCGGTAACATGTTCGACCCGGAGCGCATCATCGTGTGCGGCGGCATCGCCGAGAGCATCGAGCCGGTGCTGGCGGCGGCCCGGCGCAGGCTCGGCCCCTCGATCCTGCACCTCCCCGCGCCCGAACTCATCGCCTCGCGGCTGGGCGAGGACATCGTCGTCCGCGGGGCCGTCGTCCACGCCTTGGACGGTGCGCGGCGCATCTCGGTGCCCCGACTCGCTGAGCAACGCCTCCGCGGTGCCGGCTCCTGACGCCCGTACCTGTCGGCCTATCCGACGGCTTGTCCGGCGGTGACCAGGGGCTCGCCGGCGGTCGGCTGTCGAGTGGCGCGGGGCCGGTCGATCTCGGACCAGATGTCGTCGAGGGAGAGCCCGAGCACTGTGGCGATCGCTGCGATGGTGGGGAATGCCGGAGTGGCGACCCGGCCCGACTCGATCTTGCGAAGGGTCTCGGGGGAGACGCCGGCGGCCAGGGCGACATCGAGCATGGAACGGTCTCCCCGGGCGCGACGCAGCAGCGCTCCCAGGCGTCGTCCACGCTGGACCTCTTCAGGGGTGAGCGGCAACCTGACCATGCACCCGATTCTAATCCCGGTACAGTAATCCCGGGATAGTTATTGGTGTTCGCAAAAGGAGTTGTCCCATGATCGAGATCCTGAACGCGTCCGGACTGTCCGGTGCGCGGGTGACCGGCCGGATCGTCGGCGACATCCTGCACACGCTGAAGGCGCGGTGTCGGGTCGGCACGAACCTTCTCGAGATCGACCGGTGGACGGAGGCGATGATCCATGAGGCGGGTGCGACGTCCTGCTATGTCGACTACGCGCCCTCGTTCGGCCGGGGCCCGTTCGGGCACTACATCTGCACCGCCGTCAACGATGCGGTCCTGCACGGGAAGCCGTACGACTACAGTCTCGCCGACGGCGACCTCCTCACCCTCGACCTGGCGATTGTCAAGGACGGCATCGCCGCAGACGCCGCGATCAGCTTCATCGTCGGGCACCCCCGGAGCTCTGCGGATCCGGCGATGATCGCCGCGACCGAGCAGGCGCTGGCCGTCGCCTGCGCCACCGCGGCGCCCGGGGTCCGCGTCGGTGATCTGTCCCACGCGATCGAGGAGGTGCTCACCGGCGCGGGGTATCCCATCAACACCGAGTTCGGTGGCCACGGCATCGGGTCGACCATGCACCAGGACCCGCATGTTGCCAACGCGGGCAGGCCTGGCCGCGGGTACCGGCTGCGGCCCGGTCTGCTGCTGGCGCTCGAACCGTGGGTGATGGCCGACACTGACCGCCTCGTCACCGATCCGGACGGATGGACGCTGCGCAGTGCGACCGGGAGCCGCACCGCGCACAGTGAGCACACCATTGCGATCACCGACCACGGCGCAGAGATCCTCACCCTGCCCAGCCGGAACTGAGCCCGTCGTCTGCCGTCCGGTCCTGACCGGACGGCAGTGCCGCTGACGAAGAGCTGTAGGCCAATGCGCTGGCCAGGCCGAAGGTCCGACAACGAGAGCGAGGGGGGTACCCCGACCGGTTTCACCGTCGAGGTTCCCACCACGCACATCAGGGGTCACAGCGG
>NZ_JAYFNG010000008.1:0-99029 GCF_034933565.1 Raineyella sp. | reverse complement strand
GTTCCCGGGGGACCGCCCCGGCCGTAGCCGCCTCGGCGATCATCCCTGCTGGGCCCGGCGCTCCTCGACGAGGTGCTCGGCCGCAGTGACGACGGCACGCTCGTCGGCGGTCTCCTCGGCGACGTCCGCGGCCGTCACGTGCCGGTCGATCGCGGCGAGGTGGTCGCGCCGGACGAGCAACAGGCCGGCCGCCAGCACGAAGGCCACGGCGGCGACCCAGTAGGGCATCGCCGGGCCGAAGGCGACAGCGATCGGCCCGGCCACCGCAGCAGACGCAGCGCCGCCGAGGAACCGCACCCCGGAGTAGGTCGACGAGGCCACGGACCTGGGCAGGTCGGTGGACTCCATCACCGACTGGGTGAGCACGGTGTTCATCACGCCGAGCAGCAGGCCCCCCACCACGATGCCGGCGACGAGCACCCAGAAGCGGTCCTGGAACAGGCCCATCGTGACCAGATCGACCGCCAGCAGGACCAGGGCCGTGGTGAGCACCGGGCCACGGCCGAGCCGGGTGACCAGCGGCTCGGCGGCGAACACCGAGGTGAGTGCGAGGCACAGTCCCCAGCCGAAGAACACCAGCCCGAGCTGCTGGGCCCCGATGGTGAGCCCGAGCGTACGACCGGCAGCCTCGAGCGGGAACGGGCTGTACGCGAGCAACGCGAAGAACCCGTAGTTGTAGAACACCGCCGCCACCGCCAGGGTCATCAGGACCGGATGGCGCAGCGCAGAGAGGGTCGCCGAGAGCGGAACGGGCGCCGGCCGGGGGGCCCTGGGCAGCAGCACGGCGATGGCGATCAGGCCGATGGCCATCAGCACCGCGGTACCGACGAAGGGCCCGCGCCAGGAGATGCTGCCGAGCGCGCCGCCGACCAGCGGTCCGGTCGCCAGGCCGAGACCCATCGCCGCCTCGTACAGGATGATCGCGCTGTCCACTCCGCCGGAGGCGGCACCGACGATGCCGGCCAGCGCGGTGGAGATGAACAGGGCGTTGCCCAGCCCCCAGCCGGCGCGGAAGCCGATGATCTGCCAGACGCTGCCGGACGCACCCGCGGCCGTGGCGAACACGACGATCACGACCAGGCCGATCAGCAGCGTCGTCCGCGTCCCCAGTCGGCTGGAGACCGCGCTGGTGAAGAACATCGCGAGGCCGGTGATCACCAGGTAGCTGGTGAACAGCCACATCGCCTGGGAGGGGCTGGCGTGCAACCGGCTGCTGATCGCCGGCAGGATCGGGTCCACCAGGCCGATGCCCATGAAGGCGACGACACAGGCGAAGGCCATCGCCCAGACGGCACGGGGCTGCCGGAAGAGGCCGGGAGCCGTCTCCGCCTCGGTGCCGCTCGACCGGTCCCGGCCCGGCGGGTTCTGGCCGGACGGTTTCTGGCCGGGCGAGGGCCGCCCCGGGGTCCGGCCCGCCTGGTTCCGGCCCGGCCGGGTCAGCTCGATACGTACGGTCATCATGCTCCTTCGGTGGTGTCGTCGGGCCGGTACGGGTCGGCCATCAGGCGCTCGACGGTGCGCAGGGCACCGGACAGTTCGTCCCGGGTCGCCCGGTCCATGGACTCGAGGCGCGGCAGGAAGAAGTCGAGGGCCGCCTCCCGCAGCTCGGCCAGCCGGGCCCGACCGGTGTCGGTGAGCTGGTAGAGGCACGCCCGGGCATCGGCCGGGTCCACCCGGCGCTCGGCAAGCCCCGCAGCGGCCAGCTTGTTGAGCTTGGCCGTCGCGGCCGGCTGGCTCAACCGGTCCTGCCGGGCGAACTCCCCCACCCGCAGCGGGCCGCGCTCCTCCAGACAGGACAGCGCGCGCCAGTTGGCGTCCATGTCGCGCGCACCCGAATGCCATCGCAGGAACCGCGTGAAGCGGGCACTGGTCACCATCAGATCGAGGGCCAGGGCACGCGAGTCGAGTGTCATGGTTCACATATATACATCACTGATATATCTAATGGAACCCCCTGTCGACGACGGCGCGGAGAGCACCGGAACGGGCAGGGGCCACCGGTGCGCAGGCACGGGGCCGCCATGGGAGGCGAGAACTCACGATGGGCAGCCGGTCACAGGAGGCAAAGCCCCGGGGACCAAGCAGGCCACGGGAACGGCAGACCATGGGAACAGCAGAAAGCCCCTGACGGGAGCGTCAGGGGCTGAGCGCCTCGGGACGCCGAGGCCGGTGGAGCGGATGACGGGAATCGAACCCGCGTTCTCAGCTTGGGAAGCTGATGTTCTACCATTAAACTACATCCGCGGAACTGCTGAAGCAGCTTAGCAGCCTCTCGCGTCGGTTGCATCTCGAGCGGTCATCGACGTCTCGAACGATCGCGGTTCGGCCTGTCCCACCCCCTCAGCTGTCCCGGCAGCGTCATGTCGCGGGCAGCGTCACGTCGCGGCGGGCGCGAGCGGTTCGGCTCCCGAGGCGAGCAGCAGGTCCTCCAGCGGCCCGGCGATGACCGGGTTGCAGGCGAGGTAGAACGACTCGCCCGGGCCTGCTCCCCGCAGGCCGGCCACATGGGCTCCCGCCTCGAGGGCGACGATCGTGCCGCCGGCCAGGTCCCAGGGGTGCAGCCCCACCTCGTAATAGGCGTCGAGCCGCTCCGCCGCGACCGAGCAGATGTCCAGGCTGGCGGCACCGGCGCGGCGGATGTCACGTACGGTCGCCAGCAGTCGGGTGACGACCTTGGCCTGTGCCACCCGGCGCTCCGGCAGATAGCCGAAACCGGTGCCGACGAGTGTTCGCGCCAGCTCGGTCTCCTTGGCGATGTGCAGCCGACGGCCGTTGAGCCGGGCCCCGCCGCCCCGGTACGCCTCCCAGGTCTCCCCCGCCATCGGGCTGATCACCGCGCCGACCAGACCGGTCCAGGTCGCCGGGTCGGGATCGCCCTCGACGACGGCGATCGACACCGCCCAGGCCGGGATGCCGTAGGCGTAGTTGACCGTGCCGTCGATCGGGTCGACCACCCAGGTGAGACCCGAGGCCGACCCGGCCTCGTCGGTCTCCTCACCGAGGAACCCGTCCTGGGGCCGGGCCCGGGCGAGGGCGTCGCGGATCGCGGTCTCCACGGCCCGGTCGGCCTCGGTGACGATGTCGGCGACCGAGGACTTGCGGTCGGCGATGGCCACACCCGCCTCGCGCATCTGCTTGGCCATCACCGCGCCCTCCTCGGCGACAGCGAGGGCGAGACGGTGCAGCTCGGTCACGGCAGCGGGGGTCATGTCAGTCACTCCAGGGGGTTGAGGGGGCATGGGAGGCCACGGCGAGTCGACGTGCCTGCGCGTGGTCCGGATCGATCTGGTCCAGGGACGGCAGCGTGACTCCGGCGAAGTCGTCGGTGAAGCCGCGGATCATGGTGACGGTGGCCCAGTCCCGGGCGAGCAGGTAGTGGTCGCTGCCCGGCTCGTCGCGGGCCAGCGCAGGTTCGTACGTGAGGGCGGCCCGGCGCAGGTCGGGCGCCTCGGCCGTCGGGAAGGCGATGTCGGGGGCCTGGAGCTCCCCGAAGGAGGCCAGCGGCGCGGCCCGCAGCCCGCGCAGCCGGTCGAGCGGCACATCGGGGATGTTGAGGTTGAGCACCCGGCCGTCGCAGGACTGGAACTCGAGCCACTCCATCATCTGCACGGTGATCTCCTCGGCCGCATCCCAGTGGGCCGGCGCGATGCCGGCGAGCGACACCGCCATCGTCCGGATGCCCAGCACCGCGGCGGTGAGGGCGGCCCCCACAGTGCCGGAGTGCAGGATCGCATGGCCGGTGTTGGCGCCGCTGTTGATCCCGCTGAGCACCATCCGCGGCACCTCGCCGTACTCTCCCTGGACGGCCAGGTAGACGATCTGCGCCGGCGTGGCCTCGGCCACCAGGCAGCGGACCCCGGCGGGCATGCCCTCGGGGTGCTCCTCCTGGATGACGATCGACTCGGTGGGCGTACGCATGCCCAAGGCGGCGCTGACTCCCGAGGACGGGTGGTCCGGCGCCACCACGAGCACCGTGTGCCCGCGTCGCGCCGCCGCCCGCGCCATCGCAGCCAGCCCCGGAGCGTCGATTCCGTCGTCGTTCGTGATCAGGATCTGCATGCGGAGGCCTTGTGCTCGCCGTACGGTCTGGGTTCAGCCTAGCCGGGTTCGTGCTGCCCGGCCGGGTTCAGCCCGGCCGTTCGGTGACCGTACGCCCCGCCGGCTCGAGCACCCCGTCGCCGCGGGTGAGCGCGGCGAGCAGCGCGCTCAGCGCCTCATGGTCGTTGTCCGCCAGCGTGAGGCGTACGCCGTCGCCGACGTACGCCACGTCATGGACCACCACGCCACGGCTGCGCAGGTCGGACTCGATCCGGCCCGCCTCGGCATGCGGCAGCAGGACGCGCCACAATGCGGACTCGACCAGTCGCACCCGGGGGGCGAGGTCGAGCGCGGCGGTGACGGCGTCGGAGTAGGCCCGCACCAGCCCGCCGGTCCCGAGCAGGGTCCCGCCGAAGTAACGCACCACCACCGCGGCCACGTCGGTCAGGCCCGACCCGACGAGGACGTCGAGCATCGGGCGGCCCGCGGTGCCGCTGGGCTCACCGTCGTCGGACGAATGCCACAGCGGCTGGGCACCGGGCACCGAGATGACCCAGGCGCTGCAGTGGTGGCGCGCATCGGGGAACCTGTCGCGCGCCTCGGCGAGCAGCTGCCGGGCCGCTGCCTCGTCGTCGACCCGCCCCAGCCAGGTGATGAACCGCGACCGCTTCACCTCGAGCTCGGTGGCGATGGCAGGTCCCCGGGGGATGGTCAGGCGGTCGGTCACCCCCGCATTGCACCACAGCCGCGCGGACGGACCCCACCGCATCGCACCACAGCCGTACGGACGGACCCCACCGCCGGTCGTGGGAGAATGGCGGCCATGTCCTCCCTTGTAGCCACGTTGAGTGAGCGGTTCGCGGCGGTGACCGGCGGTGCCGACCCGGAACTGCGCCCCGCCACCAAGCCCCAGTTCGGCCACTTCCAGTGCAACGTGGCGATGAGGCTGGCGAAGCAGGAGGGCCGTAAGCCGCGCGACATCGCCCAGCGGATCGTCGAGGAGATCCGGATCGACGACCTGTGCGAGCCGCTGGAGATCGCCGGGCCGGGCTTCATCAACATCCGGCTGAAGAACTCCGTCCTCGCCGC
Organism: Raineyella sp.; assembly: GCF_034933565.1. Classification (NCBI taxonomy): domain Bacteria; kingdom Bacillati; phylum Actinomycetota; class Actinomycetes; order Propionibacteriales; family Propionibacteriaceae; genus Raineyella; species Raineyella sp. The sequence goes on along the minus strand of NZ_JAYFNG010000008.1, from coordinate 93,902 downwards.
GGCGGCCAACTCCCTGATCACCGACCCGCACCACGGCGTGCCGCAGGACCCGCACCCGCGTCGTACGGTGATCGACTACTCCTCCCCCAACGTGGCCAAGCAGATGCACGTCGGCCATCTGCGCTCGACCATCATCGGTGACTGCTTCTCGCGGGTGCTGGGGGCGACCGGGTCCGAGGTGATCCGGCAGAACCACATCGGCGACTGGGGCACCCAGTTCGGCCAGCTCGTCGAGCAGATCCTCGAGGAGGGCATCGACGCGAACACCCTCGATCTGGCCGGCGCCGAGGCGCTGTACAAGCGGGCCGCGGCGCATTTCAAGGCCGACGAGGAGTTCGCCGACCGGGCCCGGCGCCGGGTGGTGGCCCTGCAGTCCGGTGATGAGCAGACCCGGACGATCTGGCAGCAGCTGATCGACGTGTCGCTGGCCGGCTTCAACGCCACCTACCGGCGGATGGACATCCTGCTCACCGACGACGATCTGGCCGGCGAGTCGACGTACAACGAGGCGCTGGTCCGGGTCGTCGACGACCTCAAGGCGATGGGCCTGGCGGTGGAGGACGCCGGTGCGCTGGTGGTGTGGGTCGACGGCTTCGACGCCCCGATGATCGTGCAGAAGCGCGATGGTGGCTTCGGCTACGACGCGACCGACCTGGCCGCCATCCGGCATCGCGTCGACGACCTGGGCGCCGAGCGGATCGTGTACGTCACCGACGCCCGCCAGGCCCAGCACTTCGCGATGGTCTTCGCGGTGGCGCGCCGGGCCGGCTGGCTCCCGGACCGGGTGTCCGCCGAGCACATCGGCTTCGGGATGGTGCTGGGCGCCGACGGCAAGCCGTTCAAGACCCGCGACGGGTCGGCGGTGACTCTGTCGTCGCTGCTGGACGCGGCCGAGGAGATCGCCGCCCCGCCGATCGCCCTGGCCGCGATCAAGTACGCCGACCTCTCCAACGGGCTGAACAAGGACTACGTCTTCGACGCCGAGCGGATGGTCCAGACCACCGGCGACACCGGCCCGTACCTGCAGTACGCCCACGCCCGCACCTGCGCGGTGATGCGCGAGGCCGCGGCCAAGGGCCTGGCACCGGACACCGCGGTGACGGTGCTCGATGAGCCGACCGAGCAGGCACTGGCCCTGCAGCTGTCCCACTTCGGGGAGGCCGTGGTCGAGGTCGCCGCGACCCTCCAGCCGCACAAGCTCTGCACGTACCTCTACGAGCTGGCCCAGCACTACTCGGCCTTCTACCAGCAGTGCCCGATCCTGAAGTCCGAGGGCCAGGTGCGGGACTCGCGTCTCGCCCTGTGCCGTGCCGTCCGTACGGTGCTGGCGACCGGTCTGGACATGCTCGGGATCGAGGCCCTCGAGCGGATGTGACCGGCCCGGCGTGGGCCGGGACTGCGTCCCCTTGCGCCGGACCGGGCGTCCCTTGCGCGAGACCAGCACGGCCAGCGAGCCGCCCCGCGCCGAAGCCACGCCGCATGCCTTTCGCCGGCACAGCCCCCCAGCCCACCGCCAGCACGGCCCCCAGCCCACCGCCCACCGCCCACCGCCCACCGCCGGCGCAGCCCACCGCCCACCGCTGGCGCAACCCACCGCTGGCGCAGCCCCCAGCCCACGCAGATACCTCGCTCCCACGCAGCCGCGCCTGTTCCATTCACCGGCGGCCGGCCCACACGCCGCGGGTGATTGGAACCGCGGCGGCTGCCGAGAGGACCGCGTCTCTGGCGAGCCCTCGTACAGTCCCCGGCTCCCCGCGCCCAACACCCAGCACCCAAACCCCGCGCCCAACACCCCGTACCCGGTCCCCGCCCCGCACCCGGTTCCGGCCCGCACCCGGTTCCGGCCCGCACCCGGCTCCGGCTCCGGCGCCGGCGCCGGCCCATCGGATGGATGGAGCGCGGCGGCCGAGACACCGGTACCCAGCGCATCGGATGTGGCCCGGAGCATCCGCAGGTTCTCGGCCCCGGCCGGCCGGATCAGCCGTCCTCGGCCAGAGCATCTCTCACCCGCCGTCCCAGCGCCGCCGGGTCGCCGAGTTCCTCCCAGGTCCACCGCAACACTCTCCACCCTGCGGCGCGGAGCGCATCCTCGCGACGTTTCTCCCGGAAGACCACATCGCCGGGTGACTCGCCCCGGCGTACGTATCGCTCGTACTTGGCCTTCCCGTCGAACTCTCCGACGAGCCGCTGCCGCTCCCACGCGAAATCCGTACGGCAATGCTGCGTCCAGCCTCCCGGCATCCTGAGGACCAAGGGGAACTGGAGCTGCGGAGCGGGAACGCCCTGTTCGTTGAAGATGACGCGGCTCAGGCTCTCGCCCGGGCTCTCCGCCTCGGCCACCGCGAACCCTGCCACACGACGTGCCTGCCCGATCCCGACCGCGCCCGTCAGCCGGCGGATCGATGCCTCCATGGCCCGGCGGAGCCCCTCCGGATCCGGACACCGCCGAAGCGCGCAGTCCGCCATCACCACACCGGCCCGGAACCCCTCGGTACGCGCGACATCCACCAGGGTCCGGGGCACCGTGGTGAGCCGGATCCCGCCGAGAGCCACGATTTCCTCGGGCACCAGACTGCCGGTGTGCTGGTGCACCTTCGCCCGGCGAACGCCGTGAGCGGTACGTGGAACCGTGACATGAGTGGTGTCCGGCGGCTCCCCCAGGAAGGGCAGCCCCCAGAGGTCCGCCGCAGTGGCATGGCTGAAGACCCCACTGTCACCGAGCCTGACGCCCACGGCCCCCACCCTCGCCCCCAGCGAAGCACGAAGGTCCTTGTCGTCCAACGGTCCGTCGACATAACAACCCGCCCGGAGCCTGACGAGCGTGCCGGTCCTCACGGCCCGCTGGATCTCGTTGTCGCCGATGCCGGACGCGAGGATCCCCTGCCGCGTACGGATCAGGGGCACAGTGAAATCGGGTCGCTCCATGACTCAAGCGAACCTGCCGGCGGTGCAGTTCCGGAGCCGGGCGGCGCGACGGACAACACCGCGGGGCAGATGGACAACACCGCGGCCGGACGGACAACACTGCGGCCGGACGGACAACACCGGGCCATGGGTGAACCCTCCGCCGGAGAAACATCGAGCTCCTGAAAGTCCGGGGGTGGAGCGTACGGGCGCCGGGCGGAGCACACGGGCGTCGGGCACAAGGGCGTCGGGCGTCGGGCACACGGGCGTCGGGCGGAGCACACGGACGTGTCGAAGGAAACTGCCGCGGTCGTACGCAGCCGCTACCGTCTCATGTGTCCGCGGCACGCCGGCAGGCGGCGGACACATGACGGTGCGGCGGCTGGCGATGAGCGCAGCGGCTGGCCGTACTTGAGGTGGTGGCCGACCGGCTCCGGGACCGGTCCAGATCACCGAGACGGAACCCGACCACCGACACGGGCCTGACGGCCGCCCGCCGGGCGACGCAGGCCACTTCTCCCTGACGTCCACCGGGCCACCGGGCCCAGCATGACGGCCCCCGGGCCCGGCCCGGCATGACGTCTCTCGGGCCAACGGAGCCCGGCATCGAGGCCGCCCGACGTGGGCGGCGCCCGCAGGTCACTCCTCCCCGGCAGACTCCAGTTCAGAGGGGCCGTCGCCCGCAGAGTGCGTCGGCTGCCCGGGCTCGGATTCGGACGGGCCGCCGTCGCCGGAGACGAGGATCTGGTCCGAGTCATCGGTGAGCGCGGCGGCCGTACGTTCCGCGGCATGGCGCAGCGCCCGCTCGGTGGCGACGTCGACGGTGAGCTCGCCGACGACATGGTCCTCGCGGTGGGCGGCCATCCAGGCCGCCCCGATGATCCCGGCGCGGTTGCGCAGCTCGGCGGGCACGATCGCCGTGTTGAGCTTCAGCTTCGGGAGGAACTTGTCGGCGTCCCGGCTGATCCCGCCACCGACGACGATCAGGTCGGGCCAGAGCAGGGCCTCGACGACCTGGAAATAGCGCTCGATCCGCGGGATCCACTCCTTGTAGGACAGCCCCAGCTTGTCCTTGACGCCGGAGGAGGCCTGGGACTCGGCGTCCTTGCCGTCGATCTCGATGTGGCCGAACTCGCTGTTCGGGATCAGCACCCCCTGGTGGACCAACGCAGTGCCGATCCCGGTGCCGAGGGTCGTGAGCAGGACCAGACCCGGGTGGTCCTTGGCGGCGCCGAAGTGCGTCTCGGCCAGCCCGGCGGCATCCGCGTCGTTGAAGACCACGACCCGGCGGCCGAGCAGGTCCTCGAACATCTTCTCGGCCTCGAACCCGATCCACGCCTTGTCGATGTTCGCCGCGGACCGCGTCACCCCGTGGGTGACGACCGCGGGGATGGTGATCCCTACCGGCCCGTCGCCGATGAGATCGGCGAAATGGGCCACGATCTGGGCGACCGCGGCGCCCACCTTCTTGGGGGTGGACTTCTTCGGCGTCGGGATCCTCAGCCGGTCGGTGGCGAAGTCGCCGAGCTCGAGGTCGACGGGGGCGCCCTTGATCCCCGAACCGCCGATGTCGATGCCGAGTACTGGTCGCGCAATCATGTTCTGAGCGTACGAGGCGCGGGCCCGCCTGTCAGGATCTGGGTGGCTGTGGTGGCGCCGTGTCCGGCGGATGGTCCGGGCCGTCAGCGGCTGCCTCGGGGGACGGGGAAGCGGACCGGGCCCCCGACGGGGACGGGGAAGCGGACCGGGCCCCCGACGGGGACGGGGAAGCGGCCGAGGCCGCCGACGGGGACGGGGCCGCGGCCGAGGCCGCCGACGGGGACGGAGGCGCGGACGAGGCCGCCGACGGCGAGTCGGGCAAGGAGACAGACGGCGAGCCGGCCAGCGGCGCCGACCAAGGCCCGGACGAGGAGGACGCCGACGGCGCCCCGGACGGGGACGGCGACGAGGACCACGACGGTGCCGGGAAGGCGGACGACGCCACCGTGGCGTCCTGGACCCGCCTGGCCCGGGCGCCCCAGGACAGCAGCGTCGAGGCGTACGTCCGGGCCTCGGCGGCCGGGAGATGGCGCGCGACCAGGTGCACCGGGCCGGGAGTGGTGTCGACGTGCACACTTGCCACCCCGAGCGCCCGTTGCAGGAGCCCCTGGGTGATCCGGACGGACTGGAACTTCCGCAACGGCACGATCGCCCCGCGGCGCACGAACACGCCATGGTCGGCGATGGTGACATCCGGGCTGGCGCCCCAGCGCAGGGTGTGGGAGTCGACCCAGCGGATCAGCCGGACCCGGCGCGGCACCCTGTGCAGCGTCACGGCGTCGAGATCGATCCCGGGCAGCACCTGGCGCAGGATGAAAGCCAGTTCGTCCCTGGTGCCGGCGGGCAGCACCGTCGACTCGCGCCGGTCATTGTCCTCGCTGTTGCGGGCGCGGGACAGACCGACCATGTCGATGTCGACCTGCCACCACCCCGGGATCCGCCACAGCAGCGGCTGGCGGATCCGTACGCCCTGGATGCGGTCCATCGGCAGGGTCTGGGAGATCAGCCGGGTCAGCCCGGAGGTGACCCGCAGGCCCCCGGACGGAGTCCGCAACAGCTGGAAGTTGAACTGCTGGTTGAGCCGGCGGCTGACCATCGAGAAGAAGCCGAAGGCGAGCGGCAGCAGGGCCGCCAGCGAGAATGCACCCGCGCCGGCGACCCAGCCGACCGCGACGATCACGGCGCTGATGCCGACCGACCACCACAGTTCGGAGGACAGCAGGAAGGCGCCGATGATCCGGCCCGGCTCCATGGTGAGCAGCAGCTGGTCCGCCGCCGACGCATCGACCAGGACCCCGGGGCGCGGCTGGAGCCCGACGGCGGCGACGGAGGTGCGCTCGCCCACGGCGCGGCGCAGCAGGTAGTCGCGCAGGTCGTACGCCCGGCCGCGGGAGAGGTAGCGCAGCCGGGTGGCGGCCTCGCCGGCGCCGGCCTCGATCCGGAGCTCGGCCAGGCCGACGAGCCGGGCGACCAGCGGCTGGTCCACGTCGACGGACTGGATGCGTTCGAACGCGACGCGCCGGGAGCGGCGACGCAGCCAGCCGGTCTCGACCCGCACCTCGTGTTCGTCGATGACGAAGCGGGTGAACCACCAGGTGGTCCATCCGACGAGGATCGCGACCAGGGCGATGGCGAGGATGATCGCGCCGATCACCCAGCCCGGCATGCCACGGCCACCGGAGCTGCCGTTGAAGCTGTCGCGGAAATACGCGTAGACGCCGGCGACGAGGACGATCCAGCCACGCACCAGCGGCGTGAGCGGATGGGGACGCTCCAGCACGGGGTGCCCGGGGCGAGGCCCGACCGGTCCGGATGCCGAGGGCCCGGGCAGTGCGGGCCCGGGTGCCGAGGGGCCGGGCAGTGAGGGTCCGGGCACCGAGGGGCCAGTCACAGGCCGGACCTCCGCGGATCGCTGTGCGAGGTCAGCTCGTCGCGGAGGCGGGCGGCTTCAGCCGCCGGCAGGCCGGGGATCCGGGCGTCGGTCTCGGCCGAGGCGGTGACCAGGGTGACCGTCGCCAGGCCAAAGGCACGCTCCAGCGGTCCGGCGTTCACATCGATCACCTGCAGCCGCCCGTACGGCACGACGGTGAGTGCACGGAACATCACGCCGTGGCGCACCCACAGCTCGTCGGCGGTCTCCGCGTAGCCCCAGCGCGGCCAGCGGCCACGGATGAGGATCGCGTTCCACAGCCACAGCAGTCCGGCCACGACGAGCGGGATCGCGGTGACCGGCCACCGGCCGACGACCAGCTGCAGCACCACCGCGACGGGCACAGCGACGATCACCGCCACCAGTCCGGAGACGAGCCAGGAGAGCGTACGCCACCGCCGGTCGATGCCCTGCCAGGCGATCCCGGGGCCGGTGAAGAGGTCGGTGGCGGCCGGGCCAGGGCCGGCCGACGGGGCTTCAGTGCTCATCGGAGCGCCTCAGGGTGACCGCGACACCGCCGAAGGCGGCGAGCCCCCGGATGATGACGGTCGGGGCGGACGGGTCGGCACAGCGGGCCTTCGAGGAGGCGGCGCCGAAGATCGGAAAGACCTGGTTGATGACGCGGACGCCCTCCGGCACCACGACCTCGACGGCGCCGAAGACGGCGTACGCGTCGATGGTGACGGTGCGCGCCTCGAGGACGGCCTGGCGCAGGTCGAGCACCGCACCACCGAACAGCGCCACCGCGGTGGTGCCGCGCGGCACGCGATGCACGCCGGTGCGCTCGGCGCCGCTGAACACCGCGATCACCACGTCCCGCGGGCTCTCCGTCGACGGGTCGACGATCACCCCGGCCGGCCGTGTGACGTACTGTCCGGTCGGCGGGCCGCCCGGTAGGTCCGCGGGGAGCGGAGCGACAGCGGAGGCGGCGAGGGCACCCGCACCGCCGGGGCCGGAACCGACCCCGCCCGGGTCGACGCCACTCGGGTCGACCCCACCCAGATCGACGGTGAGCGGGGTGAGGTCCGCGAACGTCTTCGCGGCGAGCGCGCGGGCGATCCGGTCACGGTGCTCGTCGAGGGTGAGCCGGCCGTCGGCGTACGCCCCGTCGAGCACCTCGGTGACCCGGGCGCGGTCGACGTCGGAGGCGCGGAGGTTGTCGGGCATGCCAGCGGTCATGGGTCAAGAGTACGAGGCGGCGGTGACACTCAGCAGTGGGCCAGGATCCCCTCGGCGACCGCCCGGAAGCGCCGCTCATCCAGCCGCGCGGCAGTCCGCCGTACGGTGGCGGGGTCGATCCGGAGGATGCGGTTGAGCCGGACCTCGCTCGGGCGGCCCTCCCGGTCCCAGGGCCCGGAGCCGATGTCCATCCAGTAGCGGCCGACCGAGGCCTCCTGGGCGGCGTCCCGGTCATGGTCCTTGGAGGTCATCTGCACGCCGAGCAACCAACGCTCCTCGGCACCGATCAGCAGCACCGGCCGGTCCTTGCCCTGGCTGTGGTCCTCCTCGTACGGCACCCAGGTCCACACCACCTCGCCGGGGTCGGGCCGACCGTCCTCCCGGGGGTGGTAGCTGATCGCGGGCCGCCCGGTGAAGTCGCCGGGGTAGGCGCGGATGCCGCCGGGGACGGAATCGGCGTGACCGCCGGGGTGGACGGCATCGAACGGAGCCGGGTAGCCGTTCCGCTGATCGGCGACACCGGCGCGGTGGGCGCCACCGGCTCCCCCGCCGGTGTCGCCGGACGACCGGGCCCCACCGCGCATGATGTCCACCAGGAGGCGCCACAGTGCGCGCATGATGCTGTCATCCCGACCCGCCATGCGCCCCACCGTAGCGGGCCGGTCCGACAATCGGCCCGCAACACCGGACAGCTCGCAGCACCCGGACGTGTCCCGGGCACATGGCACCGGAGCCAGCAGCGGGTCCGCGAACCGGAGCGTCCAGGGCACCTCCGCCGATGTGAGCCTCACCGAATCCGGCGGCCTCCGTCCGAGAGGTCGATCAGGACAGGCGCCGAGGACCCCTGCCTGAGCTCGACGACAGCCGGAACATCACCTGAGACATCCGGGCCGCCGACCGGGACGCCCTCGACCCTGGCTGCGGCCTCTGCTCCCCACTGGTCAGGATCCACGCCGTCCTCCACGTCCACCTGCGCCACGTACGGCGTCGATCCCACCCCGTACACGGTGCCCGACCGGGTCCCTCGCACCCCGCGCAACAGCGCCGCGTACGCTGCCGGCGGGTTCCCGGCAGGGCCACGATGCGGAGTCCAGCTCAGGCTCGCCGAGGGATCGATCACGAAGTCCCCGTACGCCACCTCGAAGTGCGGCGCGGTGACCAGACGCGCCCGTCTCCGCGACTCCGCGACCAGCGTGTCGCTGACAGCCTGGAGCTGCTGTGCGCTCAAGTCCTCGCGAACGAGGACGCGACGCCCCTCGACCCTCCACCACCCCAGGGACGTCAGCTGCAGCCGCCCTGAACGCGGCCCCCCGCATCCACCGGTCGACTCCAGCCGCCACCGCCACTACGACCACACCTGCGAGAACACCCCAGAACCACCGTCTCTTCGCCGACCGTCCGTGCCGCACGACTCTCACCTCACGATCGCGACGTCACCGACCTGGGTCCGAGCTCCCGATCCCACCGCACGGCGGTTCCCGGACAGCTCGCCCCCGCCGTGGTCGCCGTCCGACGGCGCCCGCGAACAGGCCGATCTCAGTGGCACGCCAGGTCGGCGAGCATTTTGACGTTGGCGACCATCTCACGGCGTACGCTGCGGCGCCAGACCTGCGGGGCGACGCGTCGCAAGGTGGCGTCCCCCACGCCGTACGCCTCCAGGCCGATGCTGCGGCAGATGGTGAGCGTACGCGGCAGGTGGTAGTCCTGACTGATCATCGTCACGGTGGTCAGTCCGGGCAGGGCCGCGGCGAAGCAGCAGGAGGCGTACGTGTCGACGCCGTCCTCGTCGAGCAGCAGACGGTCGGCCGGGACGCCCCGCTCGCCCAGGTAGCGGGCCATCCGGCTGACCTGCGCGTTCGACGCCTCCTCACCGGAGACGATCAGACGCTCGACCTTGCCGGCCCCGAAGAGCTCCAGGGCCAGGTCGAGCCGCGCCCGCAGCGACGGCGACGGATCACCGCTGGGATACATCTCCGCGCCCAGCACGAGGCCCCACTCGGTGGCCGGGACGTCGGCCGGGGTGAAGCGGCGCGACCGGGTGCCCAGCAGGGTCCACGCCGCCAGCCCACCCAGCCCGAGCAGACCACCCAGCCCGAGCAGACCACCGAACCCGATGAGACCGAGGAGCCCACCGAGCCGGCCGAGGCCCCGGGTACCCCGTGTCCGCCGGTGGCGGTTCCGCCGGCTACTCGACAGGATCATCCTCCGGGGTCCGCTTCAGCTCCCCGGGGTGCAGTTCGGCGCCGGCGGGAGCCGACGCGGGTGAGGCGGCCTCCAGACTCGTCCCGCGCCACCGGGCGATCCCGCGCATCACGTGGTAGATCACGATCGCGCCGAACGCGCCCAGGGCGATGCCGTTGAACACCACGCCGCCGACCTGCTGGCCGTCGACGACCTGCCCGCCGACCGCCCAGGTGTAGTTCGCGATCCCGACGATCAGCGCGACCGCCGCGGTGTTGAGGTTGACCGGATCGGAGAAGTCCACCCGGTTCTGCACCCAGATCCGTACGCCCAGCATGCCGATCATGCCGTAGAGGACCGTCGCCGCGCCGCCGAGGACACCAGCGGGGATCGTCGCGATCAACGCGCCGAACTTGGGGATCATCGACAGCAGCAGCGCGAACACCCCGGCGACCAGATAGGCGGCGGTCGAGTAGACCCGGGTCGCGGCCATCACGCCGATGTTCTCGGCGTACGTCGTGGTGCCCGACCCGCCACCGAAGCCGGCGAGCACGGTCGACAGACCGTCGGCGAACAGTGCCCGCCCGGTGACGTCGTCGAGGTCGTCGCCGGTCATCGCCGCGACGGACTTCACATGGCCGATGTTCTCGGCGATCAGCACGACGACCACCGGCAGGAACATCGCCAGCACCGACGGCTCCCAGGTCGGCGCATGGAACGTCGGCAGGCCGACCCAGGACGCCCTGGCGATGGCGGAGAAGTCGACCTCGCCACGGACCACCGCGGTCAGGTAGCCGATCAGGACGCCGACGAGGATCGAGAGGCGTCCCAGCATGCCGCGGAAGAACACCGTCACCAGGATGATCGAGGCGATGGTGACGACGGCGGTGACGGGCGCCTTCTGCACGTTGCCCCAGGCGGCGGGGGCGAGGTTGAAGCCGATCAGCGCGACGATGGCGCCGGTGACGGTGGGCGGCATCACCCGGTTGATCCAGTGCGCACCGGCGAAGTGCACGACCACCCCGACCAGGGCGAGCAGGGCGCCCACGGCGATCACACCGCCGAGCGCCGAGCCCATGCCGTGCGACGCGGTCGCCGCGGTGATCGGTGCGATCAGGGCGAAGCTGGAGCCCAGGTAGCTGGGCACCCGGCCACGGGTGATGAGCAGGAACAGCAGGGTGCCGATGGCGGAGAAGAACAGCGTGGTCGACGGCGGGAACCCGGTGATCAGCGGCACCAGGAAGGTGGCGCCGAACATCGCCACCACGTGCTGCATGCCGATCCCGATGGTCGCCGGCCAGGCGAGCCGCTCCGACGGCCTGACGACCTCACCGGGGGCGATGTGGTAGCCGTCGCCGTGCACCGTCCACGCCGGGAAGACACGCGGGACCTTCCGCGGCTCCTCGGGGGACGAGGTGGGCGAGGTCCCGGACGAGGTGGGCGATGTCTTGGACGTGGATGTCTTGGATGTGTGGGCCACGGTCTCTCCGATCCAGGGCATACCCGGCGTACGCCGCGGACAATCGTAGACCGTCGGTCGTCCGGCGCTGTGCCCCCTCCCCCGTCCGACGCCGTCGCGGGCAGACGCCCCACCCCGGCGCCGCGAGCGACCGCTCCACCCCCACCCCGGTGCACCCTTTCGCCCGTACGTTCCTGTCCGGGAACAGCAGAAACGCACGGGCGAGAGGTCCTCCGGAGCCGACGCGGCGCGAGCCGAGGCGGGGTGGGCGACGTACGCTCAGTCGCGCCGCTGCGCCCGGTAGTACCGGATCAGCGCCTTGGTGGACGGGTCCTGGGCCGCCAGCGCGGCCTCGTCGCCGGCCACCGCCGGGGTCAGGTCCTTGGCCATCGCCTTGCCGAGCTCGACGCCCCACTGGTCGAAGGAGTCGATGCCCCAGACGATGCCCTGGGTGAAGGTGATGTGCTCGTACAGCGCGATCAGCTGACCGAGCACGGACGGGGACAGCTCGGGCGCCATGATCGAGGTGGTCGGCTTGTTGCCCGGGAACTCGCGGGCGGTGACGATCTCCTCGCGGGTGCCCTCGGCGCGCACCTCGTCCTGGGTCCTGCCGAACGCCAGCGCCTTGGTCTGGGCGAAGAAATTGCCCAGGAAGAGCTCGTGCACGTCGTTCTCGCCGTCGCGGGTCGGGTTCGCCGGGTTGGCGACCGCGATGAAGTCGGCCGGGATGAGCCGGGTGCCCTGGTGGATCAGCTGGTAGAAGGCGTGCTGGCCGTTGGTGCCGGGCTCGCCCCAGAAGATCTCGCCGGTGTCGGTGGTGACCGGGCTGCCGTCCCAGCGGACCCGCTTGCCGTTCGACTCCATGGTGAGCTGCTGCAGGTAGGCCGGGAAGCGGTGCAGGTACTGCGCGTACGGCAGCACCGCGTGCGACTGGGCGCCGTGGAAGTTGGTGTACCAGATGTTCAGCAGACCCATCAGGGCAGGCACGTTCTGCTCGATCGGGGCGGTCCGGAAGTGCTCGTCCATCGCATGGAAGCCGGCCAGGAAGGCCTCGAAGTTGTCCGGGCCGATGTAGACGGCCAGCGCGGTGCCGACGGCCGAGTCGACCGAGTAGCGGCCGCCGACCCACTCCCAGAACCCGAACGCGTTGGCCGGGTCGATGCCGAACGCGGCGACCTTGTCCAGCGCGGTGGACACGGCGACGAAGTGCTTCGCCACCGCCTCGCCCTCCTGGCCGTCGGCGATCGCACCGCGGTCCTTGAGGCTGGAGATCAGCCAGTTGCGTACGATCCGGGCGTTGGTGAGGGTCTCCAGCGTGGTGAACGTCTTCGACGCGACGATCACCAGAGTGGTCTCCGGGTCGAGCAGGAACGTCTTCTCCGCCGCATCGGTCGGGTCGATGTTGGAGATGAACCGACACTCCAGGCCCAGCTGGCCGTACGGCTTGAGCGCCTCGTAGGCCATCACCGGGCCGAGGTCGGAGCCACCGATGCCGATGTTGACCACCGTACGGATCGTCTTGCCGGTGATGCCGCGCCACTCGCCGGACCGCACCTTGCGGGCGAAGGCGTAGACCTTGTCCAGCTCGGTGTGCACGTCGGCCACGACGTCCTTGCCGTCGACGATCAGCGACTGCCCGGCCGGCTTGCGCAGCGCGGTGTGCAGCACCGAACGGTCCTCGGTGACGTTGATCCGGTCACCGCGGAACATCGCGTCGATCCGGTCGGTGAGGTGCACCTGGTCGGCGAGGTCGACCAGACCGGACAGGACGTTCCCGTCGAGCCAGTTCTTGGACATGTCGACGAAGAGGTCGCCGGCGGTGAAGGAGAAGCGCTCGGTGCGTCCCGGGTCCTCGGCGAACCAGGTGCGCATGTTCGGTCGGTAATCCTGGGTGAGGGCGCTCAGCCGCCCCCAGGCCTCGGTGGTGGTGGCATCAACGGGAGACTGCATGAGGCAAGACTAGGGCCGCCGGTCCCGCCCCGTCCGGCCGGGGCGGGCGGTCGTTCCCCGGTCGCGGACCGGTGGCGGACCGCGCGACGGCGCGCGGCGATACCACGGCACGCCGACCGTCCGAACCGATAGCGTGGCGCCATGGAGAACGCTGAGCTTCCCGCAGGTGTCACGCTCACCGAGGGCCGGGGCGGCCTGCCGGTGGTGCGGGTCGAGATCGGGTCGTGCATCGCGGAGGCGTACCTGCAGGGCGGCCATCTCACCCGCTGGCAGCCGACCGGCCAGGACCCGGTGGTCTGGCTGAGCGAGATGTCGCGGTTCGAGGAGGGCGCGGCGATCCGCGGCGGCGTCCCGTTGTGCTTCCCCTGGTTCGGCGCCGGCGTCGACGGCCGCCACTACCCGCCGCACGGCTTCCTGCGGCTCACCCCGTGGCAGCTGGTCGAGGCGACCCCGGTCGCGGACAGCATCCGGCTGCGGTTCCACCTCGACGGGCACGAGGTCGACCCGGCCGGGCCGGACGACCTCGACCGGGACTGGGCCGCCGACATCAGCTACACGGTCGGCCAGGTGCTGGACATCGACCTGCGGGTCGAGGCGTACGGCGACCGCACCACCCCGTACACGTTCGAGGAGGCGCTGCACACCTACCTGCACGTCGGTGACGCCCGCCGGATCACCGTCGACGGTCTCGACGGGTGCACCTACCACGACAAGGTGGTCGACGCGGACTTCGAGCAGCGCGGCACGCTGGTGATCGTCGGCGAGACCGACCGCATCTACCGGCACACCGGCGACGTCGTCGTCAAGGATCCAACCCTGCGGCGGACCCTCGGCATCAACAAGCGCGGCTCGGCGCAGACCGTCGTGTGGAACCCGTTCGTCAGCAAGTCGGCGAAGATGGGCGACTTCGGCAACGACGAGTGGCAGGAGATGCTCTGCGTGGAGGCCGCCAACGTCGGCGCCTCGGCCGTCACGCTGGCGCCGGGGCAGTCCCACACCCTGCACCAGCGGATCGCGGTGGATCGTACGCAGCGACCGGCGGGCCTCCGCCGCGGCCTGGCCTGAGCGGCGCACGGCACCGATGACGGACGCCCTGACGGCCCGCACCGCCCGGGCCCGACCCGAGGACGGCGTGGCCCGCCCCCTGGCGGCCGGGACCGACTCGGAGTTCCGCGTCGACCTGGAGCGGATCCGGTTCTCCCCCGCCTTCTCCCGGCTGGCCGAGGTCACCCAGGTGGTCTCGGCCGGCACGACCGGCGGCATCGTCCACAACCGGCTGACGCACACCATCAAGGTCACCGCGGTGGCCCGGGCGATCGCCGTACGGGTCAAGGAGGCGTCCTCGTCGGCCCGGATCGCGGCGCTCGGCGGGCTGCACCACGTCGTCGCGCAGGCCGGCGCCGGCGCGCACGACCTGGGCCACCCCCCGTTCGGACACCTCGGCGAACAGGAGCTGGACCGCCAGGCCCGCCACCGCTTCGGGCTGGCCGACGGGTTCGAGGGCAACGCGCAGACCTTCCGGGTGCTCACCGAGCTCGAGGTGCACGGCCCCGGCGACGACGGGCTCAACCTGACCGCCGCGGTGCGCGCCTCGGTGCTGAAGTACCCGTGGGGGCGCTTCCACTGGCCCGAGCCACACCCGCGCAGCTGGGCCGACCAGCCCCGGGGCGCCCGCCCGGACGCCAGCGGCGGCTCGTACAAGTTCAACGCGTACGTCCCCGACCTGGACGAGTTGATCGCCGTCCGCTCGGCCTTCCCCGACGTCCGCCGCGACCAGCAGACGCTGGACTGCGCGGTGATGGACCTGGCCGACGACGTCGCCTACTCGCTGCACGACCTGGAGGACTTCCACCGGGCCGGGGTGCTGCAGTTCTCCGCGGTGTCCAGCGAGTTCCGCACCTGGGCCGGGCAGCGCGACGACTTCGCGATGTACCCCGACAGCCGGCTCGCTTCGATGACCCGGGCCCCCGGGGCCGGGCTGGAGAGTCTGCGTCGCCGGCTGGCGAGCCGGGACGGCTGGATGTTCGACGAGGACGCCTACCTCGAGGCGGTGCTGCGGGTCGGCCAGGAGTTCGTCGAGGGCGTGCTGGCCATCCCGTACGACGGGTCGATGGCCGCCGACCGATCGCTGTCCGGCTTCACCTCCACCTGGATCGACGCGCTGGTCGACTCGGTCCGGTTGGTCGACGACCCGCCGGTGCGCGGCTCGTCGGTGGAACTGTCGCAGGGCGCCTGGCACCAGGTGCAGGTGCTGAAGTTCATCCACCAGTACTTCGTGCTGCACCGCCCCGATCTGGCGCTGATGCAGCGCGGGCAGGCGAACGTGGTGCGCCAGATCGTCGAGGCCTTCGACGACTGGCTCAGCGACCGGCTCGACGCCTCCCGGGCACCGCGACGACTGCTCGACCTCGTCGACGCGGCCACCGACGGCTACCGCCGGGTGGCGCGCCGACACCCTGAATGGCTCGACGGGATGACCTCGCGCGAGGACGTGCTCCGGATGGGGCGCGGGCGCGGCATCATCGACTTCGTCGCGGGCATGACCGACCACCAGGCCGAGGCGACCGCCTCCCGGCTGCGCGGCGGCTCGGGCCTGTTGTGGGGCGGCGGCACGGTCTGACGCCCCACCCGCTCCGGGGCTCACCGGCAGGCGCCAGGCACACACTCTTGACCCACGGGTGAGACCTATGTCACTCTTCGGTTACCGAATGGTCGGTAAGTAATCCAGAAGAGCGGAAGAGGTCCCTCATGACCACCCCCACCCCCCAAGCGTTCCTCGTCGGCGGTACCCGCACCCCGGTGGGCCGTTACGGTGGCGCGCTGGCCTCCGTACGCCCCGACGACCTGGCCGCCCTCGTGATCGGGCAGGCCGTCACGGGCGCGGGGATCGACCCCGCCGACGTCGACGAGGTCGTCTTCGGCAACGCCAACGGGGCCGGCGAGGAGAACCGCAACGTGGCCCGGATGGCCTGGCTGCTCGCCGGCTTCCCGGACACCGTGCCCGGCTTCACGGTGAACCGGCTCTGCGCCTCCGGCATGACCGCGATCACCCTCGCCGCCCAGATGGTGAAGTCCGGCGCGGCCGACATCGTCGTCGCCGGGGGTGTCGAGTCGATGTCGCGGGCCCCCTGGGTGCTCGCCAAGCCGGACAAGCCGTACGCCAAGCCGGGCGAGGTCCTCGACACCTCGATCGGTTGGCGGTTCATCAACAAGAAGTTCGCCGCCACCGAGAAGATGACCTACACGATGCCGGAGACGGCCGAGGAGCTCGCCGCGGTCGACGGCATCTCCCGGGAGGATGCCGACGCGTTCTCGGTGCGCTCCCACGAGCTGGCGCTGGCGGCGATCGCGGCCGGGCGGTTCCGCGACGAGATCACCCCCGTGGTGATCACCGACCGGAAGGGCCGCCGGACCGTCGTCGACACCGACGAGGGCCCGCGCCCGGGGACGACGATGGAGGTCCTGGCCGGGCTGCGCCCGGTGGTGAAGCCGGATGGCGTCGTCACCGCCGGCAACTCCTCCTCGCTGAACGACGGCGCCTCCGCGGTCATCGTCGCCTCCGAGCGGGCGGTCCAGAAGTACGGCCTGCAGCCGCGGGCCCGGGTCGTCGAGGGCACCGCAGCCGGCGTCCCGGCCCCCATCATGGGCATCGGCCCGGTGCCCGCGACCCGCAAGGCCCTCGACCGGGCCGGCTGGAGTCTCGACCAGCTCGGGGCGATCGAGCTCAACGAGGCCTTCGCCACCCAGTCCCTGGCGGTCATCCGCCGGCTGGGCCTGGACCGATCGATCATCAACCGCGACGGCGGCGCGATCGCCCTGGGCCACCCGCTCGGCTCGTCCGGTTCGCGGATCACCCTGACCCTGCTGGGCCGGATGGAGCGCGAAGGCGCCGACCGGGGCCTGGCGACCATGTGCGTCGGCGTCGGCCAGGGCACCGCCCTGCTGCTGGAACGGGTGTGACGATGAGCCCACAGACCCTGGCCCCCGACACCACGACCCTGCGGCTGCGCGAGTCGGACGACCGGCTGCACGTACAGCTGCACCGCCCGGAGGTCCGCAACGCGATCGACCGGACGATGGTCGAGGAACTGCACGCCGTCTGCGCACACCTCGAACGCCACCCGAAGGTGCTGATCCTCTCCGGCACCGAAGTGAACGGCCGGGGCGTCTTCGCCTCCGGCGCCGACATCGCCCAGCTGCGCGACCGCCGCCGCGAGGATGCCCTGGCAGGGATCAACTCCCAGGTCTTCCGCCGCATCCTCCAGCTGCCGATGCCGGTCATCGCCGCGCTGGACGGTTGGACCCTCGGCGGCGGAGCCGAGCTGGCGTACGCCGCGGACTTCCGGATCGCCACCCCTGAGGTGCGGATCGGCCAGCCCGAGACCAACCTCGGCATCATGGCCGCCGCCGGCGCCACCTGGCGGCTGCGCGACCTGGTCGGCGAACCGCTCGCCAAGGAGCTACTGCTGACCGGACGCATCCTCGACGCCGAGGAGGCACTGGCCGCCGGCCTGGTGACCGAACTGCACCCCCGGGAGGAACTGCTCGCCGCCGCCGATGCGCTGGCGGACCGGATCTGCACCCAGGACCCGCTGGCCGTCCGGATCACCAAGGCCGTCTTCCACCTCCCGGCCGACGCCCATCCGATGGTCGACCAGCTGTCGCAGGCCGTGCTCTTCGAGTCGCCGGCCAAGTTCGAGCGGATGCAGGCCTTCCTGGACCGGCGGACCCGCACCAGCTGACCCCGCCCCGCACAGCACCCCACAACACCCAGACGCCACCACCGCCGAAGGAGTCGGAGATGACCAGCCCCACGATCGACCAGCCCTCCCAGACCACCACCCCCACCGTCCCGGCCCGGGTCGGCGTCCTGGGGGGCGGCCGGATGGGCGCCGGCATCGCCCATGCCTTCCTGACCAACGGCGCGGAGGTGGTCGTCGTCGAGCGGGACGAACCGTCCGCCCGGGCCGCCGGGAACCGGGTGACCCGCGACATCGAGAAGTCCCTGGCCCGCGAGGCGATCCCCGGCGAGCTCGCCGACTGGACGTCCCAGCTGACCGTCTCCACCGAGCACGCCGCCTTCACCGGGTGCGATCTCGTCGTCGAGGCGGTCCCCGAGGACTGGGGCCTCAAGTGCGACTCGCTGCGCTCGATCGAGCGTCACACCGGCGAGCAGACCTGGATCGCCTCGAACACCTCGTCGCTGTCCATCGACGGTCTCGCGGACGAACTGGCCCGGCCCGACCGGTTCATCGGCCTGCACTTCTTCAACCCCGTCCCCGCGTCGAAGCTGGTCGAGGTCGTCATCGGCGCCCGCACCAGCCCGCAGCTGGAGCAGGCCGCCCTCGGCTGGGTGTCCGCGATCGGCAAGACCCCGGTCGTCGTCCACGACGCCCCGGGCTTCGCATCCTCACGCCTGGGCGTCGCGATCGCTCTCGAGGCGATCCGGATGGTCGAGGAAGGCGTGGCCGCACCGCGCGACATCGACAACGCGATGGTGCTCGGCTACAAGTTCCCGGTCGGGCCGCTGGAACTCACCGACATCGTCGGCCTGGACGTACGCCTCGGGATCGCGGAGTACCTCGAATCCCGACTCGGCCCGCGGTTCGCCCCGCCGCAGCTGATGCGCGAGATGGTCGCCCGCGGCGAACTCGGCCGCAAGACCGGCAAGGGCTTCTACACCTACACCGACTGAGGACCTACGTCGGCTGAAGTCCCACGCCGGCTGAGGTCCCACGCCGACGGGGACGTCCCCCAATCACAGCACGCAGCAGGGCCGGCCGCACCGGACCAGCAGCAGGCAGGAGTCATCATGGGCGAACAGTCCACGGTCCGCGACAGGACCACCGCAGACGCGGGAAGCCGAGGAGAGCCGATCCGGACCGGCGGTCCGTACCCGCCCTGGCGGATCGAGCTGGGAGAACTCGACCGGCGGATGGGCGTACGCGTCCTCGAGCAATCGGTCGAGCGCGTCGTCGCCACGATGCCCGTCGAGGGCAACCGCCAGTCCCTCGGACTGCTGCACGGCGGCGCGATGCTCGCCCTCGGGGAGGCGGTCGGCTCCTGGGCGGCGCTCATCCACGCCTCGACCCGCGGCCTGGTCTGCGTCGGCGTCGACGCCAACGCCACGCACCACCGCTCGGCCCGCGAGGGTCTGGTCACCGCGGTGGCCACCCCGATCCGGCTGGGCGGCACCCTCACGTCCCACGAGGTCGTGATCAGCGACGAGGACGGCAACCGGCTGTCCACGTTCCGGATCACGAACCTGCTCCGGCCCGCCCGGTGACACCGGGTCACCCCTCAGCGACCGGTTCCCAGTTCCCGCCGTCCCACCCGCCGACCCCGGCACCCGGCACCCGGCACCCGGCACCCGCAACCCAAGCACCCAGGCCACGACAGGAGTCAACGACGATGCCCGAGACCGTGACGACCGAGGCCACTGCGGCCCGGCCGACGACACCCGAGACCGCAGGCACGCGGCCCCCGACACCCGATGCGGACGCGTCGCGGACCGTGGTGCCCAGCTACGTCCAGGGCGCGTGGTGGACCCCGACCGACCCTCAGCACCCGACCATCGTGACCGATGCCAGCACCGGTGCGCCGGTGGCCCTGGTCAGCACCGAAGGCCTCGACACCGCGGCCGCGGTGGACTTCGCCCGTACGGTCGGGCAGCGCACCCTCGGCGCACTGACCATCCACGAACGTGCTCTGCTGCTCAAGCAGCTCGCCCAGTACCTGGCCGCCCACAAGGACGAGCTGTACGACCTGTCGTACGCCACCGGGGCGACCGCGAAGGACCACCTCGCCGACATCGACGGTGGCATCGGGACGCTGTTCACCTACTCCTCGAAGGGACGCCGTGAACTGCCGAACAGCAACGTCATCGTCGACGGTCCGGTCGAGATCCTCGCCAAGGACGACAGCTTCCAGGGTGAGCACGTCTACACCCGCCGCCCCGGCGTGGCGGTGCAGATCAATGCCTTCAACTTCCCGATCTGGGGCATGCTGGAGAAGTTCGCGCCGGCCTTCCTGGCCGGCATGCCGACCATCGTCAAGCCGGCCACCCCGACCGGCTACGTCACCCGGGCCGGCGTCCGTCTGATGGTCGCATCCGGTCTGCTGCCGGAGGGCTCGCTGCAGCTCATCGCCGGCTCGGCCCGCGACCTGCTGGACCATCTGGACCACCGCGACCTGATGGCCTTCACCGGCTCGGCCTCCACCGCTGCAGGGCTGGCGCAGCACCCGGCCGTCCGTACCCGAGGGCTCACCTTCACCGCCGAGACGGACTCCCTCAACGCCGCCGTGCTCGGGCCCGACGCGGTCCCCGGGACGCCGGAGTTCGACGCGTTCATCAAGGCCGTCGTGGTCGAGATGACGTACAAGGCGGGCCAGAAGTGCACGGCGATCCGCCGCGTCATCGTGCCCCGCGACCTCGTCGACGCCGTCGTCGAGGCGCTGGGGGCCCGCCTGCGCGAGCGGGTGTCACTGGGTGATCCCCGCGCCGAGGGCACCACGATGGGGCCGCTGGCGTCGATCGCGCAACGCGACGAGGTCCGCCGAGCGGTCGACCGGCTGGTCGCCGCGGGCGGCACCGTACGTTTCGAGGGCGCCACGGAGCCCGCGGGCATCGCCGAGCTGCCGGCGGAGGGCGCGTTCTTCCCGCCGACGATCCTGACCTTCGACGTCGCCGACACCCCCGCGGTGCACGAGATCGAGGCCTTCGGCCCGGTCACCTCGGTGCTCGGCTACACCGACATCGCCGACGCCATCCGGCTGGTCGCCCTCGGCGGCGGCTCCCTGGTCGCCACGGTCTGTTCCCACGACCCGGAGACCGCCCGCATCTTCGCCGAGGGGATGGCGGCCCACCACGGGCGCCTGCACTACCTCGACCGGGACGACGCGCGGACCTCCACCGGCCACGGCTCGCCCCTGCCGCACCTCGTGCACGGCGGCCCCGGGCGCGCCGGCGGTGGTGAGGAACTGGGTGGTGTCCGCGGCGTGAAGCACTACATGCAGCGGACCGCGCTCCAGGGCTCCCCGGACCTGCTCACGGCGATCACCGGCATCTGGCACCGCGGCGCGGCCACCGTCACCGCGACGCGGGAGGCCGTCGACCGGGGGTCCGCCGAGCATCCCTTCCGGAAGTCCCTGCGGACGCTGCGGGTCGGCGACAGGTTCGTGTCGGACCTGCGGACCGTCACGCTGCGCGACATCACCGACTTCGCCGCCGCGACCGGTGACACCTTCTACGCCCACACCGACGCCGAGGCTGCGGCCGCCAACCCCTTCTTCCCCCGGCAGGTCGCCCACGGCTACCTGCTGGTGTCCTGGGCCGCCGGGCTCTTCGTCGACCCGGCGCCGGGACCGGTGCTGGCGAACTACGGCCTGGACAACCTCCGGTTCCTCACCCCGGTGACCTGGGACGACGCCATCCGCGTCACCCTGACCGCCAAGCGGATCACCCCGCGGGTCACCGACGAGTACGGTGAGGTGGCCTGGGACACGGCGATCACCAACCAGCGCGACGAGGTCGTCGCGACGTACGACGTCCTGACGCTGGTGTCGAAGGAACCACGCGGCTAGGACGGCGCCGGACGTGACAGCGGGGTGGGCCGACCGCCCCCCCCCCGCTGTCCGTCACCCTTCCCCCTGGCACCGGGCACCCCGCGGGCCGGATCAGGCTCCGGTCGGCGTTCCCCGGCCCGGCCCGAGACATTGCGGCCGGCCCGATGAGCCGCGACCAGCCCCAGCCGCACGACGACGATCAGGATCCGGCCCGGACCAGGATCCCCTCGAACAGGATCGCCAGGATGGCGTCGGCCACGGTGTCGGCGGCATCGCGATCGGGGCGGTACCAGTCGACCAGCGAGTTGATCATCCCGTAGATCAGCCGCGCCAGGTGCCGCGGGCTGAGATCACGGCGGACCGCACCCTCGCTCTGCGCATATGCGACGCGAGCCTCCATCTCCTTGGTGAGGCCGCGCCGCCGCTCCTGCGCGGCCAGCTCGACCTCGCTGTTGCCGCGCAACCGCAGCAGCAGCGTCACGTACGGTCGTTCCTCCACCAGCGCGCGGACGCTGCCGCGGATCAACACCTCGAGCCGGGTACGGGCCGGGCCCTCGGTCGTCCGGGCATCCTCGACCACCTGGTCCAACCGGGTCAGGGCGCGGTCCAGCGACAGCGAGAGCAGCTCCTCCTTGGACTTCACATGGTGGTAGATCGCCGACTTCGTGATGCCGAGCGCCTCGGCGAGCATGCCCATCGAGGTGGCGTCGTAGCCGTGCTGGTTGAACACGTCGACACAGACACCCAGCAGTGTCTCCTGGTCGTACCCGGGCCTGCCCCGGCGGGCCCCGTTCGTCCGGGCCTCGTCGCGCACCGGCTGCGCCATGTCGTCACCTTCCTCGATCGTCCGGTCGTACGCCGCATGCCCGCCGGGAACCGTGTTGCCGGCGGACGGCGGACCACCTGAACCGCTGAATTGAACCACCGGGCCCCGCCACCGGGTGGTGGCGGGGCCCTGTGATGCGTCCGGATCCGTCCGTCGGAGGACGGGCTCAGACCTTGCCGTGCTGGGGCGCCTCGGGGCGGAGGTCGTAGAGGCGCTTCATCTTCCCCTCCGACCGTGGCAGCGACCCGGGCTCGACGACCACCACGTTCGCCGTCGACCCGATCCGCACCTTGATGTCGCGCTGCAGGCGCCGCCCGGCGGCGAAGGCCTCGTCCACCGTGAACTGTGAGCGGGGCTCGACCTTGACGGTGAGCTCGTCCATCCGGCCCGGGCGGGTGATCTCGAGGATGAACTGGGGGCTGAGCTCCGGCTGCTCCAGGGCGAGCTCCTCGACCTGCGACGGGAACATGTTCACCCCTCGCAGGATGATCATGTCGTCGGAGCGGCCGAAGATCCGCGCCATCCGGCGGTGTCCCGGCCGAACGCTGCCGGGCATCAGCCGGGTCAGGTCCCGGGTGCGGTACCGGATGATCGGCAGGGCCTGCTTGGTCAGTGAGGTGAACACGAGTTCGCCGGCCTCGCCGTCGTCCAGCGCCGCGCCGGACCCGGGGTCGACGATCTCGGGCAGGAAGACGTCCTCCCAGATGTGCGAACCGTCCCGGGTGTCGGCGGACTCACCCGCCACCCCGGGGCCGAGCACCTCCGACAGGCCGTAGATGTCACAGGCCGAGATGCCGAACAGATCCTCGATCTCCAGGCGCATCGACTCGGACCACGGCTCGGCTCCGAGCACGGCGGTGCGCAGCGAGGTGTCGCGCGGATCGATGCCCTTGCGTTTCATCGCATCACCGATGGTCAGCAGGTACGTCGGGGTGGCGAGGATGGCCGCCGGCCTGAAGTCCTGGATGATCTGGATCTGCCGGTCGGTCTGCCCGCCGGACATCGGGATCACCGAGCAGCCGAGCTTCTCCGCCCCGTAGTGGGCGCCCAGACCGCCGGTGAAGAGCCCGTAGCCGTACGCGTTGTGGACGAGGTCGCCGGGCCGGATGCCGGAGATCCGGAAGCACCTGGCCGTGATGGCGCCCCACACCTCCAGATCCTCCTGGGTGTAGGCGACGACAGTCGGCTGTCCGGTGGTGCCCGAGGAAGCGTGGACCCGCCGGACCTGGTTCATCGGCACGGCCAACGTCCCGAACGGATAGTTGGCCCGGAGGAACTGCTTGTCGGTGAGCGGGAAGTGTCGGATGTCCTCGAGTTCCCGCAGATCGCTGGGGTGCACGCCAGCGGCGTCGTACAGGTCGCGGTAGGCCTTGACGTTGTCGTACGCGTGGTGCAGCGTCCATTGCAGACGGCTGAGCTGCAGCGAGCGGATCTGCTCGCGGCCCATCCGCTCCTCGGCATCCAGTTGGCTGGGGTCCAGCGGGGACGGCGATTTCACCGGCGCGGGAATGGGGTTCATATCAGGCTCCCTTGCTCTGATCGAAACGGTTGGGGATCGTCCGGCAGCGTCCGCGGAACTCGGCGACGACCGCGTCGCCCGAGGTGATCCGGATGTCGTAGAGGCCGCTGCGCGGCCCCTGGAAGCAGACCTGCCCACGAGCGACGAGCTCGGCACCGGCGGGCACCGAGCGGATGAACTCGATGTCGGCCCCTTGGGCCACGGTGATGGTCGACCCGTCGGCATCGGGGTCGTTGCAGGCCAGGGCGAAGCAGGTGTCGGCGAAGGCGAAGAGCATCCCACCGTGCGCCATGCCGAATCCGTTGAGCATCTCGTCACGGACGACCATCCGGGTCTCGGCGGTGCCGCGACCGGCGCGGATCACCTCGATCCCCAGCCAGGCACTCGCCCTGTCGTCCCGCAGCACCGGATGCTGATCCATGGTTGTGATCTGTGTGGACATCGTTGTGACCTATCTCACTTCCCGAACGAATGGTCAGTAGGTTTTCCCACCAGCAGCACTTCTGTCAACCCCCGGCTTCTGCATGACGGCACCGTCGAAAACCCTCTTGACGCTGTGACTCTCGACACATATTGTTACCGAACGATCAGTCAGTTAATCCAGAGACTGACAGCCCGACCTCGAGGACGAGGGAGCCACCATGACCGTGACCGACAACTCACCCACTGCGGTCGCCCCGGCGGCCGACGATCGCGCCGGCCAGGAGTACTTCGACCGCGTCATCGCGGAGGACTCCCGGATCGAGCCGCGCGACTGGATGCCGGACGGGTACCGCCGGACCCTGACCCGCCAGATCTCCCAGCACGCGCACTCCGAGATCATCGGGATGCAGCCCGAGGCGAACTGGATCACCCGGGCGCCCTCGCTCAAGCGCAAGGCGATCCTGATGGCGAAGGTCCAGGACGAGGCAGGCCACGGGCTCTACCTCTACTCCGCCGCCGAGACCCTCGGCACCCCTCGTCAGGAGCTCAACGCCGCCCTCCTGGAGGGACGCGCGAAGTACTCATCGATCTTCAACTACCCCGCCCGTACCTGGGCCGACATGGGCGCGATCGGCTGGCTCGTCGACGGGGCCGCGATCGCCAACCAGGTCCCGCTGTGCCGCTGCTCGTACGGCCCGTACGGCCGGGCCATGGTCCGGGTCTGCAAGGAGGAATCGTTCCACCAGCGTCAGGGCTGGGAGATCCTGCACACCCTCTCGCACGGCACCGCGGCCCAGAAGCGGATGGCCCAGGACGCCGTCGACCGCCTCTACGCACCGGCCCTGATGATGTTCGGCCCGCCCGACACGACGTCCTCCCACTCGGACCAGAGCATCGCCTGGAACATCAAGCGCTTCTCCAACGACGAGCTGCGCCAGCGCTTCGTCGACATGATCGTGCCCCAGGCCGAGGCGCTCGGCCTGACCCTGCCCGACCCCGACCTGCGGTGGAACGAGGCACGCGGCCACTACGACTTCGGCCCGCTCGACTGGGACGAGTTCTGGGCCGTCGTCAAGGGCCGGGGGCCGCTGAACGCCCAGCGGATGCAGCGGCGCCGCGAGGCGCACGCCGAAGGCGCCTGGGTCCGCGAGGCGTCCCTGGCGTACGCGGCCAAGCACACCACCACGACCACCACCCTGATCGGAGACTGACCCATGACCGACGCCCCGTCCCCCGACGCCCTCACCGGGCCGGCCACCGATCGGACCGACTGGCCGCTGTGGGAGGTCTTCATCCGCAGCAACCGCGGCCTCGCGCACGTCCACGCCGGCTCGCTGCACGCACCCGACGCCACGATGGCGGTCCGCAACGCCCGCGACCTCTACACCCGTCGCAACGAGGGCACCTCCGTGTGGGTCGTCCCGTCCGAGGCGATCGCTGCGTCCGATCCCGACGCCAAGGGCGGCTACTTCGAGTCCCCGCAGGGCAAGTCCTACCGCCACGCCACCTACTACACGACCAGCGAAGGGGTGCCTCACCTATGAGTTACGCGACCACGGACTCCGCGACCCGGCAGAGTGTCGGCACGGCCATCACACCGGAGGAGATCGCCGAAGGCCTGCAGGACGACCGCGCCGCCTCCTCCGACACGGCGCGGTACGCCATGGGCCTGGGCGACGACGCCCTGATCCTGGCCCAACGCCTCGGCTGGTGGACCTCCCGCGCACCCGAGATGGAGGAGGACATCGCGCTGGGCAACATCGCGCTGGACCTGCTCGGTCACGCCCGCTTCCTGCTGACGTACGCCGGCTCGGCCGACGGCCGCAGCGAGGACGACCTCGCCTACTTCCGCCCCGAGGAGGAGTTCCGCTCCTGCCGGCTGGTCGAACAGCCCAACGGCGACTTCGCCCACACCATCGCCCGCGGACTGCTCTTCTCCCAGTACGCCTTCCTGCTCCACCGCGAGCTGACGTCCTCCTCCGACAGCGTCCTCGGGGCGATCGCCGACAAGGCGCTGAAGGAGATCACCTACCACCGCGACCACGCGACCCAGTGGACCCTGCGGCTGGGCGACGGCACCGAGGAGTCGCACGCCCGCATGCAGGCCGGCCTGGACCACATGTGGCCGTACGTCGAGGAGCTCTTCACCGACGAGGAGCTGCACGACCGGCTCGCGGGCATCGCAGTCCGCCCGTCGACCCTGCGCGCCGAGTTCGACCGGCATCTGGCCGCCGTGCTCGCCGAGGCCACCCTCGCCGTGCCGGACGTCCCGCCGGCGATGCCGTACGGCGGTATCCGCAGCGGAGCGGCCAGCGAGCACCGCGGATACATCCTGGCCGAGATGCAGTCCCTGGCGCGCCAGCACCCCGGCGCCAGCTGGTGAGTCGGACGGCCCCGATGAACGACGCCGATCCGATCACGCCCCCTCCGCACACCACCGCGGACGCCGGCGACACGACCCGTACCGGTCGGCCCGAGCAGCCGGCGGCCGCCGCGATCCGGGACCTGCTGGACGCCGTGTGCGACCCGGAGATCCCGGTGCTGACCATCGCCGACCTCGGCATCCTCCGCAGCGTCCGGGTGGACCCGGACGGGCGCAACCCGGTGGTGACGATCACGCCGACGTACTCCGGTTGCCCGGCGATGGACACCATCACCCGCGACATCCGGACCGTCCTGGCCCGGCACGGGTACCCGGACGCGACGGTCCGGACGGTCCTGCTACCGGCCTGGACGACGGACTGGATGACCGACACGGGCAGGGCCAAGCTCGAGGCGTACGGCATCGCCCCGCCGAGTGGCCGGGCCACCGTCCGCGGCGGCACCGTCCCGCTCACCCTTTCGGTGCGCTGTCCCCGCTGCGGCTCGACCGACACCCGGGAGATGTCGCACTTCGGCTCCACCTCCTGCAAGGCGCTGTGGGTCTGCCAGGCATGCGCCGAACCCTTCGACCACTTCAAGGTGCACTGATGACCGACACGACCACCGAACCCCTGACCCCCACCGGGACCGAGACCGGCACCCGCCGCCGGGCGACCTTCAACACGCTGGAGGTGGCACAGGTCCGCCGGCTCACCGACAACGCCGTCGAAGTGAGCTTCGCGGTGCCGGCGGAGCTGGCCGACTGCTACAACTACCTGCCCGGTCAGTACGTCGCCCTGCGCGCCACCATCGACGGCAAGGACGTGCGTCGCTCCTACTCGCTGTGCAGCGAACCGATCCGTGGCGAGATCCGCGTCGGCATCAAGAAGGATCTCGGCGGGGTCTTCTCCACCTGGGCGAACGAGACGCTGCAGCCCGGGGACCGGCTGGAGGTGATGAACCCCCAGGGCACCTTCATCTCCCGGCACGCCCTGTCCAGTCTCAACGACGCCGAGACCCTCGCCGGCGAGCAGGTCGAGGCCGATCCCGGCCTGCACCTGGCCGCGATCGCGGCCGGCTCGGGCATCACGCCCGTGCTCGCCATCACCCGTGCCGTGCTGGCCGGCTCGGACCACACCAGCGTCGAACTCGTCTACGCGAACAAGGCCGCCCAGGACGTGATGTTCGTCGAGGAGATCGGCGACCTCAAGGACCGCTACCCGGCACGGTTCGCCGTGCACCACGTCCTCTCCCGCGAGCAGCGCGTCAATCCGCTGATGAGCGGTCGGATCGATGCGGACAAGCTCCAGCAGATCCTCGACAACGTGATCGGCACCGCGCGCATCGACGAGTGGTTCCTCTGCGGCCCGTTCGAGCTGGTCCAGCTGTGCCGCGACACCCTGCACGCGTACGACGTGGCAGATGAGGACGTACGCTTCGAGCTCTTCAGCACCGGGCGACCCGAGCAGCAGCAGGGCGATCACGGCCGGCCCGTCGTCGCGGATCCCTTGGGCGACAACGTCACGATCCGCGTCCGGCTGGACGGCACGTCGACCGAGATCGAGTCCCCCAAACATGCCCGCGAGACCGTCCTGAACGCGGCGCTCCGGGCCCGCCCCGATGTCCCGTTCGCCTGCGCCGGCGGCGTCTGCGGGACCTGCCGGGCCAAGGTGACCGAGGGCGACTTCGTGATGGACGAGAACTATGCCCTGGAGAAGGACGAGATCGAGCGCGGCTACGTGCTGACCTGCCAGACGCACCCCACGGGCGACCGCCTCTGCGTCGACTTCGACGCCTGACATCCGCCCGCCCACCCTGAGCATCCGAGCCCCTGAGGAAGAACCGCCATGTCCATGATCGAGCTGTCGATCGATGACGCCGTCGCCGAGATCGTCCTGAATGCCCCGCACCGCCTGAACGCCCTCGACGAGGCTGCGCTCACCGACCTGGCCGCCGCGTACGATGCCGCAGCGGCGGCCGGGGTCCGGGCCCTGCTGCTGCGGGGGGCGGGTCGGGGATTCTGCGCCGGCCGTGACATCGCCCGGGTCGATCCCGCCGAGGACGACGCGTACGGGTACCTGGCCGGAGCCGTCACCCCGCTGCTGCGGAAGATGGCCGACTTCCCGGCCCCCACCTTCGCCGCGGTGCACGGCGCCTGTCTGGGCGTCGGACTGGGCCTGGCGATCGCCACCGACGTCGTGTACGTCGCCGACGAGGCCAAGCTCGGCTCGCCGTTCGCCGGTCTCGGCGCGACCCTCGACTCGGGCGGTCACTGGCTGTTCACCGAACGGCTCGGACCGCACCGGGCACTCGACCTGATCTACAGCGCCGAGTTCATGTCCGGCAGCGAGGCGGTCGCCGCCGGGCTGTTCAGTCGCGCCCTGCCGACCGAGGAGCTGCTCGACTTCAGCCGCCGCCGGGCACGCCGTGCGGCCGAGGGCGCCACCGGCGCGTTCCTTGCCTCCCGCGAGCTGGTGGCCGGCATCCGCGACCGCCGGATCGGCCTGTGGGAGTCCGTCGAGGCCGAGAACGTGGCACAGGGCCGGCTCTGCTCGAGCGCGGACTACCTGGAGGGCTTCCGGGCCTTCCAGGAGAAGCGGCGGCCGGTCTTCACCGGGCGCTGAGTTCCTGGACACTGCCCCGGCGACGTTCCTGGACACTGCCCCGGCGACGTTCCTGCTTGCGGTTCGCGCCAGACTGGGCCCGTGGACACCATCGCCTCGATCCTGCACCGCGCCCTGATCGGCCAGCCGCTGCCCGCTCCCGCGGTGGTGCTGGGCCTGGGGGCCGCCGCGCTGGTGCTGGTCGGCTTCCGGCCGCTGTGGCGGACCACCCGGATGCTGGTGACCATCACCCACGAGGCGGGTCACGCGGTGGTCGGCCGGCTGTGCGGCCGGCAGCTGGAGGGCATCAAGCTCAATGCCGACACCTCCGGGGTGACGATCACCCGCGGCCGGCCGCAGGGGCCGGGCATGGTCGCCACCCTGACCGCCGGCTACACCGCCCCGGCCGTGGTGGGCGTCGGCGCGGCGGCCGTCCTCGGCACCGGCCGGGCCACGGCGCTGCTGTGGGCCTTCCTGGTCGTCCTGGCGCTGATGCTGCTGGCAATCCGCAACCTGTACGGACTGCTGGTGATCCTCGTGCTGGGCGGTCTGCTCGGCGCGGCGACGTGGTACCTGCCGGTGCAGTTCCAGGGCTGGTTGGCCTATCTGCTGTGCTGGGTGCTGCTGCTCGGAGCCGTACGCCCCACCCTGGAGCTCGTCGGGTCGCGGGACCCGGGCTCCGACTCCGCCCAGCTGGCCCGCCTCACCCATGTGCCCCAGGTGCTGTGGACCGGGCTCTTCCTGCTGGTGGCCCTCGCCGGGCTCACCCTCGGCGGCTGGATGCTGCTCGGCGCCACCGGCTTGGTCACGCCGCTGATGCAGCTAGGCTCGACCGCATGAGCGAAATCCCCGAGATCGACCCGCCCGAGGGTCCCGCGCCCACCGAGCTGCAGATCGTCGACGAGATCGTCGGTGAAGGTGCCGAGGCCAAGGCCGGTGACACCGTCGACGTCCACTACGTGGGCGTGGCGTTCTCCTCCGGCGAGGAGTTCGACTCCTCCTACCGCCGCGGCACCCCGCTGGCCTTCCGGCTCGGCGTCGGCCAGGTCATCCAGGGCTGGGACCAGGGTGTCCAGGGCATGAAGGTCGGTGGCCGCCGCAAGCTGGTCATCCCGCCGCACCTGGCGTACGGCGACCGCGGCGCCGGCGGCGTCATCCAGCCCGGCGAGACCCTGATCTTCGTCTGCGACCTGGTCAACGTCCGCTGACCTGACCTGACCTGACCCACCCACCCGAAACCGAACGGGCCCGACACCCCGGAACGGCTCGACACCGGAACGGGCCCGATACCGGTCCGACACCGAACAATGGCTGGCCCGACCCCTGGTCGGGCCAGCCATTGTTCTCGGTCAGATCGGCCGGCTCAGCTGACAGTCACCCAGTCAGTGGTCACTCAGCTGGTCGTCACATGCACGTGGTCCATGTGGTTGGCGGTCGCCGAACCGCGGTCCGCCATCGGACGCCAGCCCTCCGAGGAACGCTGGGTGGTCCAGATCTTCTGCTGGTAGATCACCTCGGTGATGCCCAGCTTCGAGGCATTGGCACGCATGTAGGCGGCGATCTCCGAGCCCTGCGCGCCGGTGACCATGATGTCCACCGCGTGCCCGGTGCCGTGCGGCCCGGGATCCCCGGCGCGGGAGCCGCCGTACGTCGTGACGTACGGGAACGCCGCACAGCTGGCCTGGTGGACGCGCTCGGCATTGGTGCCCAGCCAACCGCTGGACTTGGGGCAGTTCGCCGCCGACCCCGAGGCCACGGACGTGCCGGCGGTCGCCCTGGTGGTCGGCGTCGCGGTGGCGGTCGCCTTGCTGGGAGCCGCGGTCGGGCTCGGTGCTGCGGACGCGGTGGCAGTGGCCATTGCCGAGGCGCTGGGGGTCTGCGAGGCGGGCAACAGTCGCTGCTCGGAGCGACTGACCGCCCCCATCTCACGCATCGAGATGTCCTGGGGGATCGCCGCGGGCACGGCCTCGAGAGTCCCGGTGTTGTGGTCCGAGGCGACGATGACGCCGACAGTGCCGACAGCCACGGCGGTGGCGGCCACACCCGGCACCAGCAGACGCTTCATCCGCGAGGCGGTGGTCAGCTCCAACGGCTCGTCGGGGTCGATGATCGCCCGGGCCGGGCGCGGATCAACGGTGTCGCGGACAGAGTCCCAAGGGTGGCGCGGAGCCGCGCGGCGGGCCTGGGTCACGGGCCATGCCTTCCGGTCGAGGATGGAGACGGGTCTGAAGACTGAGACGATCCTAAGGGCGACCGGCGAAATATCACAAATCGGTCACACCCACTCTCAATCTGTGGATAACCTGTCAGTCCGGAGCCCCGGACCATGATCGAAACGCTCGAAACGGCCGACGAACCGGGAGCCGAGCTGTCAGGATCGGAGGAACAACACACCGCCTCTCGGCCATCGAGGGCCCGGGGGCGCACCACCGCTACAAAGGAGTAGAGGATGGCCACGGACTGGATCGCCGACGTCAAGAAGTACGCTCCCGACGCCGATGACGCTGTGCTGCAGAACCTGCTCAGCACCTACCGCCTGGTGCTGAGCCACGCCGACAGTGCGCTGGTGTCGTTCAGCGACCCCGAGGAGCGCCGGACGGTGCGCGAGAGCTTCCTCAAGAAGAAGCTGGGGCTGACCGAGGACGACGAGACCCTCGACGCCGCGATCAAGGAGGTCGGCGCCAGGATGAAGGACGGCACCCGCAACGGACGTCTCGCCGTCTACTACCTGCTCGCGGAGAGGTTCGGCAAGCTCGACGTCTTCCGCTGAGCCGGGGTCGGCGGCCCGCCCACGCTGCCGGCTCCGGGTCGGGCCTGACGCTGCCGGCACCGACTCCGCTCCGGGCCCGACGCTGCCGGGCCCGGGTCGGGTGCGCCGCTCAGTCCATCCGGGCGAACGACTCGGTCAGCACGACCGGCTCGCCGGCCTCGTCGCTGGCGCGCAGGTGGACGGTCGCCAGGATCGACCAGTCGTGGTTGCCCGCCGGATCGTCGATGATCTGGCGGGCCTGCCAGACGCCCTGCTCCGGCTTCTCCTCGACCAGGAGCAGGGCGGGCCCGCGGGCGGCCGGCCCGTCGCCCAGCGTCTCGTGCTCGTCCCAGTAGTCGCCGAGCGCGTCCTCCCACTCCGACGTCCCGAGCGGGGCGTGCTCGCCCAGCA
The DNA here is from genome assembly GCF_034933565.1 of Raineyella sp. NCBI lineage: Bacteria > Bacillati > Actinomycetota > Actinomycetes > Propionibacteriales > Propionibacteriaceae > Raineyella > Raineyella sp. The sequence continues at coordinate 61,303 of NZ_JAYFNG010000008.1, read as the reverse complement.
GACCGGCGGCGTACGCGTCGAGCTCGGCGAGCCGGGCGAAGCGGTCGTCGGCCGCCAGCCGGACCCGCTGGAACATCGCGTTGCGCACCATCACCCGGAAGGCGCGCGCATTGCCGGTGATCGGCCGGGTCGGCGCCAGCTGCTCCCCCGCCGCGACCCGCGCGGCCGCCTCGGCGACCGCCGCGGGGTCGGTCAGCGCCTCCCACTCGTCCAGGAGTGACGAGTCGGTCTGCCGGACGGTCTCGCCGAGCCATTCGAGCAGGTCGTCGAAGTCGTCGTTCCGGCGCGCCTCGGGCACGGTCTGGCGCAGCGTACGGTACGCGTCCGACAGGTAGCGCAGCACCAGCCCCTCGCTGCGGGCCACCCCGTAGTGGCTGACGAACTCGGTGAAGGTCTGGCCCCGCTCGTACATGTCGCGGACGACGGACTTGGGCGACAGCTGGTCGGCCGACACCCATGGATGGGTCTGCGCGAAGATGCCCAGTGCGGGCTCCAGCAGCTCGGCGAGCGGCTGCGGCCAGGTGATGTCCTCGACCAGCCGCATCCGCTCGTCGTACTCGATGCCGTCGGCCTTCATCTCCGCGATCGCCTCGCCGCGGGCCTTGTGCTGCTGCTCGAACAGCACCGGGAACGGGTCGTCGAGGATCGCCTCGATGATCGACACCAGGTCGAGGACGTACGTCACCGACTCCGGGTCGAGCAGGTCGAGGGCGGCCAGCGCGAACGGGGCGAGCGGCTGGTTCAGGGCGAAGTCGTCCTGCAGTTCGGGAGCGATCTCGTACGTCCGCCCGGTCGGGTCGGGGGTGGGCAGCCGGACCAGCACGCCCGACTCGAGCAGCCCGCGGGTGAGGTGGATCGCCCGCCGGACCAGGCGGCGCCTGCCCCGTTCGTCCTCGTGGCAGCCGAGCAGCAGGTCGCGCATGTTGGAGAACGGGTCGCCGCGGCGGGCGACGACGTTGAGGATCATCGCCTCGTTCACCCGCATCCGCGACACCAGCGGCTCGGGGGCGGCCGTCTTCAGCCGCTCGAACGTCTCCTCGGTCCACGAGATGAAGCCGTCCGGGGCCTTCTTGCGGACCACCTTGCGGCGCTTCTTCGGGTCGTCGCCGGCCTTGGCCAGCGCCCGCTCGTTCTCGATCACGTGCTCGGGCGCCTGACAGATGACGTGCCCCGAGGTGTCGAAGCCGGCCCGGCCGGCCCGGCCGGCGATCTGGTGGAACTCCCGGGCCTTGAGCAGCCGGTGGCGGGTGCCGTCGAACTTCGTCAGCCCGGTGAAGACGACGGTCCGGATCGGCACGTTGATCCCGACGCCGAGGGTGTCGGTGCCACAGATCACCTTGAGCAGGCCGGCCTGGGCGAGCTGCTCGACCAGCCGGCGGTAGCGCGGGAGCATCCCGGCGTGGTGCACGCCGATCCCGGCACGGACCAGCTTCGACAGGGTCCGCCCGAAGCCGGCATGGAAGCGGAAGGCGCCGATCTCCGCCGCGATCCGGTCCTTCTCCTGACGCGAGGTGAGCTTGGCCGACAGCAGTGCCTGGGCGGTCTCCAGCGCCGACTTCTGGGTGAAGTGGACGACGTACGCCGGCGCCTGGTGGGTGGTGACGAGCTCCTCGAGCAGCTCGTGCATCGGGTCGAGCGACCAGGCGTACGACAACGGGACAGGGCGTTCGGCGTCGTCCACCACGGCGGTCGCCCGGCCGGTGCGCTCGGTGAGGTCGCGCTGGAAGAAGGTGACGTCACCCAGGGTCGCCGACATCAGCAGGAACTGCGCCTGCGGCAGGCAGAGCAGCGGCACCTGCCAGGCCCAGCCGCGGTCGGGCTCGGCGTAGTAGTGGAACTCGTCCATCACCACCTGGGAGATGTCGGCCCACCTGCCCTCGCGCAGGGCGATGTTGGCGAGCACCTCGGCGGTGCAGGCGATGATCGGGGCGTCGGGGTTGACCGAGGCGTCGCCGGTGAGCATGCCGACGTTCTCGGCACCGAAGATCTCGCACAGCGCGAAGAATTTCTCCGAGACCAGCGCCTTGATCGGGGCGGTGTAGAAGCTGACCCCGTCCTGGGCGAGCGCCGCGAACTGCGCCGCGGTGGCGACCAGGGTCTTGCCGGAGCCGGTCGGCGTGGCGAGGATCACATTGTTGCCGGAGAAGAGCTCGATCGCTGACTCGTCCTGGTGCGGGTAGAAGGTGATGCCGCGCTCCTCCGCCCACCCGGTGAAGGCTTCGTAGAGGGAGTCCGGATCGGGGTTGGCGGGAATCACGTCGGTCAGCATCATCACCAGCATCCTCTCAGCTCGCGGACACCTCCGGCTCCAGGGTTGCCCGGCGGACCGCCGCCCTCGTGGTCCGGTGCCGTCGTGGTCCGGTGCCGTCGTCGCCCGGTGCCGTCGTGGTCCGGTGCCGTCGCGGATCGCGACGAGCGGGGTGACCACGGGCGCTCTCTGCACCCCGCCGATCAGGTCCGACGTCCTGATCCGGGATCGGGACGTACGGCGACGCCCCGTCGGCATGGCACAATGACGGCCGGACGACCCGACCGGCCGGCCCCCACCAGCCGAACACGGAGGAGACGGGCCGGACGAGGCGGGCCGGACGGACAACAGACGGGCCGGACGCGACGTGACGGGCCGGAGACGGCATGACAGGGATCGGACACGGGTAAGGAGAGCGATGGGACAGGCACTGCGACTCCTCGGCGCGTCGGCGGCCCTCGGTGTGGTCAGCCTCGGCATCACCGCAGCGGCTGTGCCGGCATCCGCCGACCCGGGCGAGCACAACCGCGACAACCACTCGCGCCACGACCCCCACTGGGCCGACCGTCTGCTGCCGGCAGCACCCCCGGCGGACATCACGTCCGACAGCAGCGCCACGACGCCGTCGGACGCCGCCAGCGCGTCACCATCGCCACTGCCGACGATCACCCTGCCGGCCCAGACCGGCTATCAGAGCGCCGTCGCGACACCGTCCCCGACGGACTCGCCGACCGCGTCGCCCTCGCCCAGCCTGCCGCCCGGGTTCGCCGCGACCGACGTGGGCGCACTGTCCGCTTCGGGCACCACCCTGGCCGGCACCGGCGGCACCTGGCTCGCCCTCGGCGTGGTCGGCGGCGCCGCCATCGGTGCGGGCGGCATGCTGGCCGTGCGGCGGCGCTGACCCCACCCGTCGCCACCCCGTACGGCTCGACACTGGCCCCACCCGTACGGCCCGGCGCTGCGGCCCGGGCACAGACGACACCGGCCGGGTGCCTGCGCGTGGGCCCGGACGACGCCGGCCGGGCGGCGTCAGCGGCGGGCGCCGGACTCGAACTTCCGCAGCCGCATCGAGTTCGTCACCACGAACACCGACGACAACGACATCGCCAGCCCGGAGATCAGCGGGTTGAGCAGGCCCGCCGCCGCGAGCGGGATCGCCGCCACGTTGTAGGCGAAGGCCCAGACCAGGTTGCCGCGGATCGTCCGGAGCGTACGCCGCGACAGGGCGATGGCGTCCGGGATCACGTCGAGGCTCTTGCGGACCAGGATGATGTCGGCCGACTTCATCGCCACGTCGGTGCCGGTGACGACGGCCAGGCCCAGGTTGGCCGTCGCGAGTGCCGCGGCGTCGTTGATGCCGTCCCCGACCATGGCGACCCGCCGGCCGTCGGCCTGCAGCCGCTCGACGGTGGCGGCCTTGTCGGTCGGCAGCACCTCGGCGATCACCTCGTCCACCCCGACGGCGTCACCGACCGCCCGGGCGGCCCGTTCATGATCGCCGGTGAGCAGGACCGTACGCAGCCCCATCGCCTTCAGCCGGGCCACCGCGCCGGGCGCGGACTCCTTGATCCGGTCACTGACGACGAACGCCCCGGCGACCCGCCCGTCGAGCGCGAGCACCACCCCGGTCCGGCCGTCCTCCGCGGCCCGGTCGAGCGCCTCGGCGATGTCAGCGGGCAGCGCGGCCGCCAGGTCGGCCATCAGCGCGGGCGCGCCGATGTGCACCTCCGTCGTCACCTCACCGTGCACCAGACGGGCATGGGCACCCAGTCCGGGCAGCGCGTCGGCCTCGACGATCTCGCCGAAGGGCACCCGGTCCGGCGGCTCGTCCGCTTCACTGCCCGCGGTGGGCCGGTCGGGCTCGTCCGCTTCAGCGCCTGCGGCCGGCTGGGCGCCTGCGGCCGGCTGGGCACCTACGGCTGACTGGGCGCCGGCGGCCGGCTCGGCCGCTTCCACGATCGCGCGGGCGATCGGGTGCTCGGAGTGCCGCTCCACGGCCGCGGCGAGGGCCAGCAGCTCCGCCTCGTCGGTGAGCGGTCCGCCCGCGGCCAGGACCGTACGTTCCAGCGACATCCGGCCGGTGGTGAGGGTGCCGGTCTTGTCCAGCACGACGGTGTCGATGGCTCCGCTGGCCTCCAGCGCGTCGGGCCCCTTGATCAGGATGCCCAGCTGGCCGCCGCGGCCGACGCCGACCATCAGGGCAGTCGGGGTGGCGAGGCCGAGGGCGCAGGGGCAGGCGATGATCAGCACCGACAGCGCGGCACTGAACGAGGTGCGCGGTCCTGCGCCGGACAGCAGCCAGGCGGCCAGGGTCACCAGCGCGATGCCGATCACGGTCGGGACGAACACCGCCACCACCTTGTCGACCAGGGTCTGGACCCGCGCCTTGCGGGCCTGCGCCTGGTCGGCGGTCGCCGCCATCTGGGCCAGCTGGGTGTGGGCACCGACCTGCCGGGCCTCGATGATCAATGCGCCGGTGGTATTGATGGTGCCCCCGAGCACCCGGTCGCCCTCGGCGACCTGCTCGGGGATCGGCTCACCGGTCATCATCGAGGTGTCGACGGCCGAGTGCCCCACGCAGACGGTGCCGTCGGTGGCGATCCGCTCGCCCGGCCGGACCAGGAACCGTTCCCCGACCCGCAGCTCCCCCAGCGGGACGACGACATCGCGGCCGTCGCGGATCACCCGGACGGTCGTCGGGGCCAGGTCGCCCAGCGCGCTGAGCACGCTGCGGGCGGACCGTTTGGAGCGGGCCTCGAAGTAGCGCCCGGCGAGCAGGAAGGTGGTGACCGCGGCGGCCACCTCGAGGTAGAGCGAGTCGGCGCCGGACGGGGTGATGCCGTAGCCGAGCCAATAGCCGGACTGGTCCGGGGCACCGAGGATGATCGAGATGACCGACCAGCTGAACGCGGCGAGGACACCGAGGGAGACCAGCGTGTCCATGCTGGTCGAGCCGTGCCGCAGATTGCGCCAGGCGGCCTTGTGGAACGGCAGCGCGGCCCAGAAGACGACCGGCAGCGACAGCGCGACCAGCAGCCACTCCCAACCCGGGAACCGCATCCGCGGGGTGAGGGCCAGCACGATCGCCACATCCCCCAGCGGCACGGTGAGGAACGCCGCGACGATCAGCCGGTTGCGCAGCATCCGCACCCGGTCGTCGGCCGCGGTGGACTCCTCGCCCTCGCGGACCTCCGCGGCGCCGTACCCGGCCTTCTCGACGGTCGCGATCGCCTCCTCGGCCCGGGCCGGATCCAGACCGGTGACGACCGCCCGTTCGGTGGCGTAGTTGACGGTGGCGCGGACACCGTCCATCTTGTTGAGCTTCCGCTCGATCCGGTTGGCGCAGGCCGCGCAGGTCATCCCGGAGATGTCGAGCTCGAACCGTTGCTCCAGGCCCCGGTACGTGGGCACGGTGTCGACGCTCGCAGGATCAAGGGTCGCAGGCTCGACGCTCGCGGGGTCGAGGGTCACAGGGTCGACGCCACTGGTTTCGGTGCTCACCGCGACAGCTTCCGTTCGTCCATCCGGCGCTCCCGGTCGCGCTGTGCGAGCTCGGCGAGCATGTCGTTGTACGCATCGAACGAGTCGTCCAGCCCGGTGTCCTGGGCCCGGTCGAGCCGCTTGGCCTCGCGGGAATCAGCCTGGAACCACTGGATGCTGAGCGCCAGGATGACGATCAGCAGCGGGACCTCCCCGACGATCCAGGTGATCTGCCCCGCAATCACCTGGTCGGCCAGCAGATCGGGGATCCACGGGACGTCGATCGCCCGGTAGAACGGCTCGCCGATCAGCTGGGAGGCCTGCAGGATGAAGACCGCGAACAGCGCGTGGAACGGCATCACGCCGATCACCAGGGCCAGCCGGCCCATGTGCGGCAGGTTGGTCCACTTGTCGACGCCGGCGACCATGTCGAAGAACAGGTAGCCGGTGAGCATGAACCACAGCAGCATCAGCTGGTGGGCCCAGTGGTACCGCATCAGCCACGGGAAGATCGGGGTCAGGTAGACCAGGAACAACGAGCTGGCGTACAGCACCCAGACCACCAGCGGGTTGAGCACCCGGCGCAGCGGGCGGTAGTCGTGCAGGGCGACGGTGACGTCGCGAGGGCCGAGCATCTGGCCCTTCGGGTGCGGCCGGCCGGCCGCCTGCACCAGCGAGATCGGCCCACCGAGCAGGCAGAGGACCGGGACCAGCATGTTCACGGTCATGTGGACCAGCATGTGCCAGGAGTACTGGACGGTGGAGTACTCCCACAGCCCGGCGGTGGCGAGGTACAGCACCAGCACCCAGCCCAGGGTCCAGAACAGCGTCCGGACGATCGGCCAGTGGCCACCCTTGGCGTGGACCCGGAGCACGCCCCAGTAGTACGCGCCGAGGGCGAGCACGGTCAGCCCCACCCAGAGCAGGTTGGGCCGGCCCAGGGCGGCGATCCGGGCCGCGGTGGACGGCAGGTCGACCTGGTAGCCGAGGTAGTTGACCTGGATCGACTGCGGGATGAGGAACCGGGGTGAGGGGATGTGGTTCTCGGCCGTCCGCAGGGTGACGTACGCGATGCCGATCAGCACGTCGCGCAGCGCCGAGCGGGCGGCGATCGCCGGGGTGGTCCGGGCCGGGTCGGCCTCGCCGCGCAGCCACCGCCACAGCCAGCTGACCGCCAGCAGGGCGAGGGTGACGAAGATGCCGACCGTCACCAGGCCGTACGCGCTGGCGGTGATCGGGTGGCCGGCGAGCTGCTGCCAGGCGACGACGGCGTGACCGGCGACGGTCACCAGGAGCAGCAGCGGCACGACCTTCTGGTAGCGGCGCAGCCGGTTCACCGCGGTGGTCACCGAGTCGGGCGCGGTGAGGTCGTTCGCCCGCAGCACCACGGCCACCGCGGCGGCGCCGAGCGGCGCCCAGGCCAGCGACAGCCAGATGGCGGAGTCGGTGGCCCAGTCGTGGTTCTGGCCGACCGAGACGTTGCCGGTCGCGGTGACGAAGGTGGTCGCCAGGGTGCCGGCGAGGAAGAGGAGCAGGTAGGCGGCGTACGACCGGGAGGTGTAGGCCACGATGACGATGACGAGCGCCACCAGCATCGAGACGAACCAGGCCAGCGCGGCGGTGGTGCTGGTGATGAAGTCCCACCAGGTGCCGGGCGTCAGTGCGTACGCCAGGGGCACGCCGTTGACGTACGCGCCGTTGGCCGCGGTCTGCACCAGACTGGCCCAGAACCACAGCTGGGCGGCGCGGCCGACCCAGTGCCGCAGCCGGTCGCCGACCGGGGTGAGGTGGTAGGTGCCGGCGACCGGGGTGAAGCCGATGATGGCCATCAGGCCACCGAGGGTGGCCAGAGTCGCGAGCCGGGCGGCGAGGTCGCCGAGCCCGGACACGTAGCCGGTGAACGGGTCGGTCTCGGGGCGGGCCGGCAGCGGTGGCTGCCCCGCGAGGTGGCGCATCACCAGCCAGATCCCGACGACGCCGGCGAGGACCGTGATCCCGAGGGCCACCCTGGCGCCGGCGCCGAGGGCCGCCCCACGGGTCGGGGCTGCCGGGGCGTCCGGGACGCTCGGGGGCGGAGAGAGGCGGGAATCGGACACGGTTTCCCTTTCTGGTCGAGCTCCGCAACAGGCTACCCCGGGCCGCTGAGACAGAGCTTGTCGCGCGGGAGCCCGGGCCGGCTGGCGTGCCGCACAGCGGCGTAGTGCGACCGACGTCACAACGGCACGGCGCGGCCGACGTCACGGCGGCGGGTCATGGCGACTCGGTCCGACCGATGTCGCAGTCATCGGTCACCACGACGTGGTCCGGACCGACGTCATCACGGTGACCTCGGTCCGGGGCAGCGCGCGGCGGCCTCCAGCAGCATCCAGGCCCCCACCTGCACCGACAGGTCCCGCTCCGGCAGGTCCGTCGGATCCGACCGGCGGGGGATCCTCGCCGGGGTCCGCGGGTCGGGGCCGAACCACATCTCCTCGCCGTGCCGCGCCCGATGCTGCCAGGCCGCCTCCGCGGTGGTCCTGACCAACCTGGCGGCGAGCCCACGGGCCGACGCGGCGTCGGCGGTCCCGCCGGGCAGGTCGGTCGCGACCAGAGCGAGGTAGCGAGCGAGGATCCCGCGGAACAGTCCCTCGTCGCCACCCTGTTCGGGCCGCCCCCGGTACCCGACCAGGACGTGGCCGTCGGCCATCCCCCGATCGATCGCCTCGACCAGCCGCAACACCCGAGCGGTGGTGTCGGCAGTGTCGACGGCGCCGGGAGCGTCGACGGCGCCGGGAATGTCCGCCGTCCCCGGCCCGCGATCGAGGGCGGCCCGGAGCACCGCGACCTCGGCCCCCAGCATCACGCCCTGGTTGTAGGTGTAGAAGGTGCGGTCGACCAGCCAGGGTGCCGCCCCGGTCGGGTCGGGGCGGATGCCGTCGACCACCAGCCCGGTCGCGGCATCCAGACAGTGCTCGCGCAACCAGGTCAGCGTGCGACAGGCCCGTTCGAGTCGGCCGCGGCGGGCCATCAGGATCGCCATCGGCCCGTTGGCAGGCACGTTGCGGAAGACGTCGCCGACCCGCCAGGGGATGCCGCCGCCGAGCGGCCGGTCATCCCAGCCGCCCTCCAGCCGGGCGACGATCCGGTCCACCGCGAGCACGCGGCGCCCCGCTGCCCCGTGGTCGCCACCGCGTGCGCCCGGTCGGCCCGGCACGCCCTGCGCGCCCCGTACGCCCCGGTTCCGTACGCCCCGGTTCCGTACGACCTGCAGGTCGCGGGCGCGTCCTCGGGCCGGGACGACGATGCCCTGCTCGCGTTCCATCCGGTCGAGCGCGAGGCCCAGCCAGGCGTTGTCGTCGTAGTACTCGTTGAGCCAGCCGACACCGTTGCGCAGGGCCATCGCCGCCGGCCAGGGGGCGATCAGGCAGCGGCGCGCCGCAGTGGGGGCGCGCCGCTGGGCGTCGAGCAGACAGTCGAGGACGTGCGCCTGCCACCAGTAGTGGAAGCTGACGAAGGACCGCGCCGCGACAGTCGGCGGGTGTGCCGTCCAGGCCAGCCGGGCCCGGGGGGCGAGCAGGGGGCGGTGCAGGTGGCGGCCGGTGACGGAGCGTTCCGCCGCGGCGGCCCGGGCGGCCAGGGCGGGGTCGACGGATGGTCCGGCCGGCCGGTCGGGGCCCAGCGGTGGTCCGGCCGGCGGCCGGGCGGCAGGCATCGCGTCAGGCCCGGGTGAGCCAGTCGCACAGATCGTCACCGGCGGCCGGGACGAGCTGCTCCAGTCGCGCCACCTCCGCCTCGGTCAGGGCAGCGGCATCGCCCTGCTCCATCACCTCGACGAGTTGCTCGGCGGTGCCGACCCCGACCCCGATCGCGCTCACCCAGGGGTGCGCGGCGGCATAGGCCAGGCAGAGGTCGACCGGCCCGGTGCGCCCGAGCACCGGGGCGGCGGCGGCGACCGCGGCCCGCGCCGCCGCCGCCTCGGCCGCAATGCTGGCGGGCGCGGTGAGTGGGGTGCCGGTGGTGAGGACGCCCTGGCCGAACACCCCGTGCACGGTGACGACGACGCCCGCCGCCGTCAGGCGGGCGAGGCCGGCGGCGACCGCGGTGGCCCGCCGATCGACCACCGACAGCGGGACGGCGACGTGGCCGAGGCCGGGCAGGTCGGCGACCCGGTCCAGGTCGGCGGGGTCGGCGAGCACCACTCCGGCCCGGCCGACCGTCCCCTCGGCGCGGAAGGCCTGCAGTCGGGCCCAGGCCGCTCCCCCACCGGCCAGGGCGTCGTCCGGGGAGGCGAAGAGCACCGCATCGGCCCGGCGCCGGCCGAGCTCGGCAAAGGACCGCTCCAGCGAAGCCTCCACGGCGTACCCGAGGGCATCATCGGGGACACCGCCGAGCGCGTGCAGGGTGGTGATGACCCCGACCCGCTGACGCAGCGCCGGGTCGTACGCCACCCGGACCGCCGCCTCGGAGTCGCCGTCGTCGCGGCCGGTGACGACGTGGGTGACGCCCCGGGCGACGGCGGCGGAGAGGATCGAGCGGGCCTCGGCCGCGTCCGGGCGGTGCCGGGTGATCGCGCCGGTGTCGCGGCCGAGCGGGGAGGCGCCGAGCAGCAGCCGGGACAGCGTCAGCCCGTCGTGGCTGGTCCGGGGCAGCGCCGGGCCGTTGCGGTCCGCCTCGCGGGCGATCCCGGCGATCAGCTCGCGCCAGGACACCCCGACCACGTCGTCGTAGTGGTCGAACAGCTGCGAGACCCGGACGTAGTCGGCCAGCGAGTCGACGGTGCAGCGGTAGGTGACGATGTCGAAGTCGATGCCCTGGGGGGCGTACGGGAGCTCACCGAGGGTGCGGCGGATCCACGGGGTGACGTGTTCATGGTCGTACGGGGCGGTGGCGGTGGCCGCGGCCCGGCGGAGGTCAGCGGCGGTGAAGACCTCGACACCGAGGCCCTCGGGGACCCGGGCCAGGTCGATCCGGCCGTACGAGTGGCCGGACGCCTCGACGGCGACGATGAGTTCGTCGACCAGTTCGGTGTCGACGATCGGGTTGTCACCGGTGAGCCGGACCACCCGGTCGGTGTCGGCCAGGTCCTCGGTCGCGGCGACGAACCGCGACAGCACGTCATCGAGGGAACCGCGCAGCACCCGGATGCCGCGGCGGGTGAGATGGTCGGCGATCCGCTGGTCGTACTCCTCACGGCTGGTCGCGACGACGACCTCGTGGCCGCCGCGCCCGGCGCGCCGGGCGACGAGCTCGATCAGCGGCATGCCACCGATCATCATCATCGCCTTGCCCGGCAACCGGGAGGAGTTGAGGCGGGACTGGATCACGACACGGGTGCGCACACGGACCTCCTGGCTGACACAGCCGTCACCCTACGGCAGGCCACCGACAGCGGCGGGGTGGCCCGCCGGGCGCCGCTCAGCGCAGCGCGAGGATGGCGTCGGCGACCCGGACCCGGCCGTCCCCGTCGACCAGGGCCGCCCCGCGCGCGCCCAGCGCCGAGCGCCAGGCGGCATCCGCCGCGAACCGGCCGAGCACCTCCTGTGCGGCCGTCCGGGCGGTGGGATCATCACGCAGACCGTCGAGCAGACCGATGGGGGCGACCAGCCCGGCGCCGAGGACGGCCTCGTAGCCGACGAGCTGGTTGGTGGTGACGGCGACCAGGGCGGTCGGCAGGCCGAGACAGAAGAACTCCCAGATGGACGTCCCGGCGGCGCTGACCACCCCGTCGCAGCCCGCCGCCAGGCCCGGCAGGTCGTCGACCGGTGCGACGACCTCGAGGCGCTGCCCCGGCCCCGGCCGGATCGCCGCGAGCTCGGCGACGATCTGCTCCCGGCCGGCCACCACCACGACCTGCATGGGTGCATCGGTCCCGAGCAGCAGCGACACCACCGTGGGTGCCGCACCGTACGCGTCGGTGCCCCCGAAGACGCACAGCAGCCGCGGCGCCGAGCCCTCGTCCCGACCGGCGTCACCCACTCCCCGGGCCGCAGCCGGGAGGGCCGCCTCGGCACGCGTCCGGTCCGCGGGAGCCACACCCGAGAGGGCCGCCTCGGCGGGAACCGCAGCCGAGGAGGCCGCGTCCGCGGCCGGTCGGCGCCGGGAGCGGACCACATCGCGCAGCAGGGCGTACTCGATGCCGGCCAGGACGCCGCGGTCCGCCGGGACCGTGGCGGGGCGGGTGGCGCCGAAGTTCTGGTCCACGTAGAGATCGGCGTCCTGGTGCAGGCCGAACGTGCCGTCGACCATCGTCGCGACGGGTGTCCCGGCGGCCCGCAGGGTGGTGCCGAGCGCGGCCGGCAACCGGTAGCCGTCCAGCACCACGACGTCCAGCCCGCGGCGGCGCACCTCGGCGAGCAGGGCGTCCGGCCCCTCGTCGACCGGCACCATCGCCAGCCCGTGGGCGGCCAGCAACCGGTCGGCGAGCGGGGATCCCGTCACCTGACCGAGCAGGGTGACCTCGACGCCGCGGTCGACGAACTCCTCGGCCAGCGCCAGCTGACGCAGCAGGTGACCGACCCCCATCCGCGGGTCGGCGTCGCAGCGGAGCCCGACCCGCGGTGCCCGGTCGCGGCCGGCGCCCCGCACCGGGTCGCGGACGATTTCCTGGCCACCCCGGGGAGCGTCGTACGTCATGGGGGTCACCCTAGCCAGCCGGCCGGCGCCCACCGGACCGGGAGACATCGCGGCCGGAGAAACCTTGCGCCGCGGGAAACAACGCGCCCACTAGGACTGTTGCACCACACCACAGCGGAGGGTAGTTTATCGGAGTCGGCCCGTGCGCACCCCCCAAGCGTGCGGGCCGGCTTTTTTGTTCGCCCCGCGACCACGGCTCGTTGCCCCGCGACCACGGTCTGCCACACCGCGACCCGCGAGGCCACCGAGCACGGCCGGCGGGTCCGGCCGGCGGGTCCGGCCGGCGTGACCGCGCGGAGCCACGAACATGCCCGCCGGGTGCGCCGGGTGTTAGCCTGAGGGACGCCAGTCACCTGCGTGCGCTGCGGCTGCGTACGGCACGCAGGGTCAGCCCGGGGCGCACGGCGCGCTCCACCACCTCCGGAGCATTCGTGAGCATTCTTTCGGGTTCGTCCATCCTGATCACCGGTGGCACCGGCTCGTTCGGCAAGGCGTTCATCACCAGACTGCTGGACGACGTGGACCCGAAGCGCATCGTCGTCTACTCCCGCGACGAGCTGAAGCAGTACGAGTGCCGTCAGCTGTTCAACAACGACAGTCGGCTGCGCTGGTTCCTCGGCGACATCCGCGACCTGCCCCGGCTCAACCGCGCGATGCACGGCATCGACCATGTCGTCCACGCCGCCGCGTACAAGCAGGTCGACACCGCCGAGTACAACCCGTACGAGTTCGTCAAGACCAACGTGTTCGGGTCGCAGAACGTCATCGAGGCCTCGATCGACGCCGGCGTGAAGAAGGTCGTCGCGCTCTCCACCGACAAGGCCTCCTCGCCGATCAACCTGTACGGCGCCACCAAGCTGGCCGCCGACAAGCTCTTCATCAACGGCAACCACTACGCCGCCGCCTACCCGACCCGTTTCGCGGTGGTCCGCTACGGCAACGTGATGGCCTCCCGCGGCTCGGTGATCCCGAAGTGGCGCCAGCTGGGCGCCGAGGGCAAGCCGCTGCCGATCACCGACGAGCGGATGACCCGGTTCTGGATCACCCTGCCGCAGGCGGTCGACTTCGTGCTGAACAGCTTCGAGCTGATGAGCGGCGGCGAGCTCTACGTGCCGCGGATCCCCTCGATGAAGCTCACCGACCTGGCCGAGGCCCTAGTGCCGGGCGCCACCCTCGAGCACGTCGGGCTGCGCCCGGGCGAGAAGCTGCACGAGGAGATGATCTCGCTCGACGAGGGCCGCCGGGTGCTGCGGCTGGGCGACGAGCGCTACGTGATGCAGCCCGACCTCGCCAGCTGGGGCTACCGCCCGCCGTCCGGCGCCGTCCCGGTGCCGGAGGGCTTCCGGCTCGACTCGGGCACCAACGACCTGTGGTACAGCGTGGAGGAGATCCGCGCGATGCTCCCCGAGGACTGAGCGGTGCTCCCGTACGGTCGGCAGTGGATCGACGAGAACGACATCGCCGAGGTCGCCGAGGTGCTCACCTCCGACTGGCTCACCACCGGCCCCTGGGTGCGTGACTTCGAGCATGCCCTCGCCGAGCGCGGTGGGGCCCGGCACGCGGTCAGCGCCACCTCCGGCACCGCCGCGCTGCACATGGCGTACGCCGCCGCCGGGATCGGCCCGGGCGACGAGGTGATCACCACCCCGATGACGTACGTCGCGACCGCCTCGGGCGCGATGCACTGCGGGGCGAGCGTGGTGTTCGCCGACATCGAGGAGGACACCGGCAACCTCGACCCGGTCGCGGTCGCCGCGGCCGTCTCGGAGCGGACGCGGATCGTCGCCGCGGTCGACTACGCCGGACAGCCCGCCGACATGGACCGGCTGAACGCGATCGCGCACGAGGTCGGGGCGCTCACCGTCGAGGACGGGGCGCATTCGGTCGGGTCGACCTACCGGGGCCGTCCGGTCGGGTCGCTGGCCGATCTGACCACGTTCTCCTTCTTCCCGACCAAGAACCTGACCACCGCCGAGGGCGGCGCGGTGCTGACCGACGACGACACGTTGGCGCTGGCGGCCGACGAGTTCCACAGGATCGGCGTCTCCCGGGACCGCTCGACCTACCGGCACCCCGACGAGGGCGCCTGGTGGTACGAAGTGCCGGCGATCGGCCTGAACTACCGGCTCTCCGATGTCCATGCCGCACTGGGGCTGAGCCAGCTGGGCAAGCTGGACGACTTCAAGGCCCGCCGGGCGGCACTGTTCGCCCGCTACCAGGAGCTGCTGGCCGACGTCGACGGACTGCGGCTGCCGACCGTCCGCGCCGACGTCGACCCGACCTGGCACCTCTACCCGGTGCGGATCCTGGGCGGGCGGCGCCGCGAGGTCTTCGACCGGCTGCGCGAGGCCGGCATCGGGGTGCAGGTGAACTACATCCCGGTCTACTGGCACCCGGTCTTCGAGGACCTCGGCTACCGGCAGGGCATGTGCCCGAACGCCGAGCAGTTCTACCGCGAGGAGATCTCGCTGCCGATGTTCGCCCGGCTGACGTTCGCGGAACAGGACCGGGTGATCGAGACGCTCCGGGGGATCCTGGCGGCCTGACCCGCGCGTACGGCCCGCGTCACCGGCGGCGCTGCCGCACCACGAGGTGTCCGGTCCGGCCCACGGCGAGCTCGACCGACCGCTCGGCCACGACGGCCCGGGCGCCGTCACCGGCGAGCAGCACCGGGACGGCGGGCCGATCCGGGCGGAGCAACGCCACCGCCCGTTCGGCGACCCCGGTCACCGGGTCGTCGGGCGGGTCACCCTCGACGAGCGCACCGGCACTGAGACGTACGTCCCGGCCGTCCGGCCGGACGGTGATGTCCGGGGTGGGGTCGGGCCGCTCGACGACCAGTCGGGTCCCGGCCGGCGCCACCTCGGCCAGCCGGAGCACGAACTCATCACCCCGCACGGTGACCGCCGTGACCACCGGATACCCGGATCCCGAGTGACCGGATCCCGGGTCACCGGACCCCGGGTCACCGGATCCCGGCTGACCGGGCCAGCGGAGCACGGCCAGGTCACGGCCGCTGTTCTCCGGCGCCGGGCCGGGAGCGTCACCCCCGAGCCCGACCAGGTCGCCGGCGGGGCGTCGACGCGCGGCGGGTAGCGCCGCGGCCCCGAAGCGGACGTCACCGGCCCACCGGACGATCCCTGCCCGCAGTCGCAGCGTCAGCACCGCGCGGCTCTCGGGCGGATCGATGGCCGCGGTGGTCGCCCCGGCCGTCGTCTCCCCGACCCGGTCCAGCACCGCGGGCGGCACGTCGATCGCCCAGCACAGTCCGTCGCCGGGCCGGCTCACCTGCGCGGGCACATCGAGGCTGCCGGACCCGGTCCGCAGGGTGGCTCGCGGGGTGACGCGGGCGGCCCAGCGTCCCCGCAGCCGGGAGTCGACCGTCAGGTGGAGGGTGTCCCCCTGCCATGTGGCGCCCGTCAGGGTGGACCGCAGTCGGCGGCGCAGCGGGTGCGCCGGCCGGTTGCGCGGGGCGACGGCCCGGGCGAGGGCGGGCAGCCGGGTCAGCCCGCGGGGCAGCATCGCCGCCACGTCGGTGAGGAGCGTACGAGCCCCGGCGCCGCCGCGCCGGTGGGCCAGGGCCCGGACCATCGCCAGGTCACCCGCCCGCAACGACCGGTGCAGCTGGGCCGCGAGCGGAGTCGCGAGCCGGTCCGCGTCGGGGTCGAGTCGGTCGGCCAGGCCGGTGGCGAGCTCGGTCAGGGCGGCCCGGTCGTCGACGGGGGCCGCGAGCAGGGCCTCGGCGAGCGCCACCAGGTCGACGTCGATGAGGTAGGCGTGGACCCGGGTCCGCACCTCGGCATGCCCCTCGGCGGCATCGAGTCCGTCGAGTACCAGCAGGGCCGAGGCGACCCGGTCACGGACGTTGTCGAGCCGGAAGGTCTGCTGGGTGATGGAGTCACCCGACTCGCGGTCGCGCCAGTAGTAGACGTGGTCGGCGAGCACATCCACCGACCGGGCCCGCAGGTAGCCGGGCAGGGTGACCGGATAGTCCTCGTAGCGGATCGTCGGGAAGGTGAACCCCGCGGCGTCCCAGAAGCTGCGCCGGTAGACCTTGTTCCACACCATCCGGTCGCGGATCAGCTCCGGGAACGCGTCGATCGTGGTGGCAGGTCGGGTGCTGGCGAACGGGATCTCGTGGGTCCAGGACTGGTACGCCCCCCGGGCCGTGCTGAACCGGTAGGCGTTGCCCGCGGCGAAGTCCGAGCCGGTCGCCTCCAGTGAACCGACCAGCCGTGAGTAGGCCCGCGGCGCGACGAGGTCGTCGCTGTCGACGAAGGTCAGGTAGCGCCCGCTCGCCCAGCCGGTGCCGGTGTTGCGGGCCGGGCCGAGACCGGCGTTGTCCTGGCGGACGAGCCGGAAGCGCGGGTCGCGCGCCACGTACGCCTCGGCCACGGCCAGCGAGCCGTCCCGGGAGCCGTCGTCGACCAGGATCACCTCGAGGTCGGTGAGGGTCTGCACCCGCAGCGACTCCAGACAGGCACCGATGTAGTCCTGCACGTTGTAGAACGGCACGACGACGCTGAGCAGCGGCCCCCCGCTCATCGGCTCAGACCAGGTCCCAGGACAGCGCGGTGCCCCGCGCGACGTCGCGGCGGAACGGACGTCCCTCGACCACGGAGTACAGGTCGGGGGCCAGGCCGAGCGCGGGGCGTACGGAGCGGACGTTGTCCGGACCGACCGGCTCGCCGGCCGTCACGTCGCGGGTGACATAGAGCGAGCGGCGGAAGCGCAGCCCCTCGGCCTCGGCGTCGCGGGCGCCGATCACCGGCTCCCCCATCGCCTGCCAGGCCGTCCGGGTCTCGCGGACCAGCGCCGCCAGCTCCGGGCCCTCCAGCGAGAACGCCGCATCGACCCCGCCCGAGGACCGGTCGGTGGTGACGTGCTTCTCCACCAGCACCGCGCCGAGCGCGACGGCGGCGACCGCAGCCCCGATGCCGAGGGTGTGGTCGGACAGGCCGATCATCGTGCCGAACGCGTCGCGCATCACCGGGATGCCCCGCAGGTTCGAGTCGCGCGGGTCGGCCGGGTAGGAGGTGGTGCAGGAGAGCACGACGATCTGCTCGTTGCCGGTGGAGCGGGCCGCCTCGACCGCGGCGTTGATCTCGCCGAGGGAGGCCATCCCGGTGGAGATGATGATCGGCTTGCCGCAGCCGGCCGCCCGCCGCACCAGCGGCAGGTCGACGATCTCGGAGGAGGCGATCTTGTACGCCGGCACGTCCAGCGACTCGAGGAAGTCCACCGCCGTGGGGTCGAAGGGGCTGGAGAAGGCCAGCAGACCGCGCTCGGCGGCCCGGTCGAAGATCGGCTGGTGCCACTCCCAGGGGGTGTGCGCCTCCTCGTACAGGTCGTACAATCGCCGGCCGCCCCACAGCTCGTGGTCGTCCTTCAGCCGGAAGTCCGGGCTGTCGACGTCGAGGGTGATGGTGTCGGCGGTGTAGGTCTGCAGCTTGATCGCGTGCGCGCCGGCCTCGGCGGCCATGTCGACGATCGCCAGCGCCTTGTCCAGCGAGCCGTCGTGGTTGCCGGACATCTCGGCGATGATGAACGGCTCGTGGCCCGGGCCGATCGCGGTCTGGCCGATGCGGATCTCGTCGGGCATGGTCACTTCTCCTGGCAGGGTGCTGTCGGTGCGGTCCGGGCGGCCGGCGCAGGGCCCGGCCCCGGCTGTCCGGTCAGGCCGGGTGCGGTCGATCGGGGTGTGGTCGGGTCGGGTGCCGTCGGTCCGGGCGTGGTCGGGGCCGGCGTTGTCACTGGGCGGGTCCGGCGGACGTGGTGGACCAGGGTGGGGGTGCCGTCGATGTCGCGTTCGTACGTCTCCACGTCGAGGAAGCCCTGGCGTCGGTTGAACGACCGCACGCCCTCGTTGGCGTCGAGCACCTCGGCCTCCATCACGGTGATCGCCCGCCCCTGGTCGCGGAGCGCGTCGATGTACTTCACCGCGTCGCGCTGGATCTGGATCCAGGCCGGCAGCAGTTCGCCGCGGGCGGTGAGGCCGGCGTTGTCGAGGTAGTAGCCCCACCAGACCGAGCCGGCGGCCCAGTCGAGGTCCCACAGCGACACCACCCCGGCGGGGATCCCGCCGCGCTCGTAGATCAGCACCGCGCGGGTCGGGTCGGCCTGCACCCGCGTCCACCAGGCGGCGTGCTCGGCGGGGCCGATCTCGTGCTGGGTCAGCGAGACGGCGCGGACGTCGGGATGGTTGCGCCAGACCCGGACACGTTCCCGGTCCTCATCGGTGGCGGGACGCAGCATGTTGACCTCCTGGCGTGCGCGGGCCCGTCGGGCTCGCCGCCCTACCGTAGCGCGGCGGTGTGACGTACGGGTGTGACGGCGGCTCAGCCCGCCGACCGCGCCCCCTGGGTGAGCGAGCCAGGGCCGGGCGCACCGTCGGTCGCCGGGCCGGGGCCGAGCGGACCGGAACCGGGACCGGGCACGCCGTCGGTGGCCGCTCCTTGGGTGAGCGCCGGGCCATGGGTGAGCACGGTGAGGCCGTCGGCGTCGCGCTGCCACCGCAGCCGCCGGTCACCGAGCACCGTGGCGATCCCGGGGCCGGACAGCACCACCGGTTCGGCCGCCTCCGCCCCCTCGCGGCGGACCAGCACCCGCCGGGTGGCGGTCCGCCCGACCGGGTCGTCGGCCGGGTCGTCGGCGAGCACGGCCGGCACCGGGAGCAGGGCGACGTGGTCGTCGATCGGGGCCTCGAGCGGCGGGGTCGGCCAGGGACGTTCGACGATGACCGTCCCGGTGGCCAGGTCGGTGTGCGCCCGGACCACGCCGTCGCTGAGGTCGAGCCGGTCGATCACCGGCACCCGGCGCCGCCGGGTGAACGCCAGCCGCCCGTCCCGGGCGACGGCCTGCAGCCAGTAGCCGGCGCGGCGTACGCCGTGCAGGTGCTCCGCCGTGACCGGGACGCCGCCCTGCCAGGTCAGCGGGCCGGCCTGCACGGCGACCCACAGCGGCGTGGTGTCGGTGAGCCGGGCCAGCTCGGCGGTGTCGACGGTGACGTCGAGCTGGACCCCGCCCGGCAGCTGCGAGACCCGGACGTGGGGACGTACGGTGCCGATGCTCACCCGGGCGGTGGCGACCAGTGCCGCCGGCTTCGGCAGCGCCACGGTGAGCCGGTAGTGGAAGGCGTGCGGCAGCACGGTGAGGTCGGCGAGCCGGGCCGGCAGCGGCCGGGACGGGACGGCGCGGCGGGCGACGGTGAGGCCTCGGCGGACCGCGCGGGCGGGCAGCGGCCGGGGGGTGCGGCCCGCGGCGGCCACCGTCGCCGGGGTCCGGTCGCCGCTGCGATAGCGGGCGATGGCCAGCGCCCGGTCGTCGTCACCGGCGCGCAGGGCCTCGTACGCACCGCGGAGGTCGGGGGCGGCGAGGGCGACCAGCCCGGGGTCGATCCGGTGGACGAGTTCGCCGGCGAGGGTGCGGACGGCGGGTCGGTCGGCGGGTGCGGCGGCCTGCCATGAGGTCAGCACCTCGCGGACGTCGACGTCGACGAAGTGGCTGTGGACCAGTTCGCGCAGCTCGTCGTCACCGTGGTCGTCGACCAGATCGAGCACCGCCACGGCGGCGGCCACCCGGTCGTGGACGTTGTGCACCCGGTCGCCCTGCTGGGAGATCGAGTCGCCGGACGGGCGTTCCCGCCAGACGTAGACCGGGTCCGGCAGCAGATCGACGGCGCGGGCCTCGAGGTGGGAGCGCAGCGCGACCGGGTAGTCCTCGAACAGCATCGCCGGGAACACCAGGCCGTGGTCGTCCCAGAAGCTGCGTCGCCACATCTTGTTCCACACCATCCGGTCGCGCATCAGCAGCGGCACCTCGCGGATGCCGGTCCGCACCAGGCGTTCGGCGAACGGCTCGCGGTGGGCCCAGGAGGTCTCCAGGCCGCGCTGCAGGCTGAGCCGCCAGACGTGGCCGCCGGCCAGGTCGGAGCCGGACTCCTCCAGGCTGGTGGCGAGTTGCTCGAAGGCCCGCGGGGCGAGCAGGTCGTCGCTGTCGACGAACATCAGATAGCGCCCGCCCGTCCCGCGGATGCCCAGGTTGCGGGCCGGGCCGGGGCCGGTGCGCTCCTGGCGGACCATCCGGAACCGCGGGTCGGCGGCACACACCTCGGCGGCGATCGTGGCCGAGGCATCGGTGGAGCCGTCGTCGACCAGGACCACCTCGAAGTCGGTGAGGGTCTGGCGACGGATCGAGTCCAGGCACGGCCCGATGTACTCCTCGACCCCGTTGAACGGCACGACGGCGCTCACCAGTGGGCTCACGGGACCTCCTCGCAGCGGATGCCTGCATCGTAGCGGGGCACGTTCCCGGGCCAGGTGACGTCGTCCGATCCCCCGGCCGTGGCGGCGTACGTCCCCCTGGCCCGTGACGGCGTACGTCGCTCCGGTCCGTGGCGGCGTACGTCCCTCGGCCACGACGGGGTCGCGACCGCGCTGGTAGAGTCGCCCCGGAAGTCTGTCACCACCCGGAGGTCGCAGCAGCGTGGACCAAACCAACCACTGGTACGGTCACGCGCACATCCTCGCCGAGTACGCCGGTCTCGATCCCGAGAGCCCGCCACCGATCCGCGGCCTGGTCCAGCACGGCTGGACCTTCGTCCACGGCTTCGGCTACCACCGTGCCGACTGGAGCATGGCCAAGTTCGCCTGGTCGGACGTCTCCCGCCGCCGCGGCGAGGCGATCGGCTGGCGCAACTACCTGGTGATCGGGGCGCCCTACCTGTACCTGACGGACGTCCTCGCCGATCCGCACGAGGAGCGCGAGGGGACGATCTGGTACCCGTTCCACGGCACCCGGGACTACGAGTCGGTGCAGGGCAGCCATCAGGCGCTGATCGACGAGATCCGGGACACCGAGGACGGCCCGGTGACGATGTGCCTGTACTTCGTCGAGTACGAGGACCCGCAGATCCGCGGGCTGTACGAGGATGCCGGCTTCCGGGTGATCTGCCACGGGCACCGGGGCCGGATGTGGCAGGGCACCGACCGGTTCTTCCTGTTCCGTCAGCTGGCCGAACTGCGCCGGCACCGCCGGGTCGCCTCGAACCGGCTGACCACCGCGGTGCTGTACGGGGTGGCCGCCGGCTGTGAACCGGCCGTGTACGGCGACCCGATGGAGTTCGTCGGCGCCCGGGCCGGGTTCGACGGCACCGGCCTGCTGGAGGCGACCCGGCCCGCCCTGTTCGGCAAGCAGATCGACCTCGACCTCGCTCGCGCCTGGACCCGTACGGAGCTGGGCGCCGACTTCGTGATGTCCCCGGAGGAACTCCGCTACGTGTTGGGATGGCAGGAACCATGGCTCGCATCGTCGAACTGACCTATCCGGGCAACGTCATCCTGCTGCCCGGCGCGACGCAGAACTGGCGTGATCTGCCGGAGCCCGACGGCCCTGCTGGTCCAGCCGGCATCGGTGGTACCAACGCCCCGAGCGGCGCCGATGCTCCCGGCGGCCCCGATCACCCCGGCACTGCGACCGCCCGCCTCGACCTTCCGGCCGACGACCCGGAGCGCTGGGTCGACCCGAGCACCGGCGACATACCGGGCCCGGGGGCGACCGCCCCGCTGCTGCACGGCCTGGTCGACCGGTTGCTCGCCGGCCTGCCGACGGACCGGCGGCGGGTGCTGGTGGTCGGGCCGCACGACCCGCGGTTGCTGGCCCGGATCGCCGCGCAGGCCGAGCTCACCGTCGTGGTGCGGGCGATCCCGGACGCCGCCGCGATCGGCGCCGCACTGCCCGGGGCGACCGTGCTGTGCGGCAATCTCGCCGATGCCCGCCGGCACGCCGGCACGTACGACCTGGTGGTGGCCCTCGACGACGTCACCCGGGTGCACTCGTTGGAGGACGCGCCGCGGGCCTGGCGGGAGCTCGCCGACGAGGTCGTGGCGTGCGTGGCCGAGGGGGGCAGTCTGGCGCTCGGCGTGGAGAACGACCTGGGCCTGCATCGGCTGCTGGCCGCCCGGTCGGAGGAGGCACGCGACCTGGACGCCAACTGGTCGCCGCTGATGACCTGGGACGCGAGCCGTCCGCGGACCCCGCGACAGGTGGCCGAGTACGCCGAGGCGGTCGCTGCCACCCTGACCGGCCCGGCGACGGTCCGGCAGTTGTTCCCCGACTGGCGCGCCCCGCACACCGCGGGCAGCCAGCTCGACCGGGCCGATCGGCCACTGCGCGATCTACTGGCCGCCCTCGCCGGACGTCCGGTCGGCGACCGCCCCGCGGCGCCCGGCCTGGTGCAGCGGCGCGCCGTCGCGATGGCCGACCGCTGGCCGGAGGTCTGTGCCGGCTGGGTGCTGCTCTGGGGCCCGGCCACCCCGGTCGAGGACGGACCGGCGCTGCTCCAGGCACGCGGCGACGGCCGGACGATCCGCTGGGTCGCCGGCCCGGACGGCCGGGTGCACCGGACGCTCGCGCGGACCGACCCGGCCGGTCCCGTCCCGCACGATGCCGACCCCGTCGACGACGTCCCGGTCGATCCACTCGATCCCGGCCCCGCTGATCCGCTCGATCCCGCCCCGAACGGTCCCGACCGCACCGCCCCGACCGGCGTGGATCCCGCCCTTGTTCCGGTGGTCGTGCCGCCGCTCGGCCGGACCCTGCTCCTCGACCTGGTGGAGGCGGCGACCGCGTCCGACACGCCACGACTGCGACGGGTGCTGGGCGCCTGGCGCGACGCCCTCGACGCCCGTACCGACCCCGACGGGCGACTGCCCGCGGCGTACGCCGACGCCCGGTTCGGCAACCTGCTGGCCGGCACCGATGCCTCCGACGAGCGCGACAACGACGACCTCGGCAACGGCTGCGAGGCCAGCACCGCCCCGGTGCCGCTCGAGCCCGGGCCGGCGGGCACCGACCTGGCCGAGGCCCGCTGGCTGGCGCTGGCCGACCTGCTCGCCACCTGGCGGAGGGCCGGCATCCGTACGCCGTGGCCCAGCTCGATGCACCCCCACACGGTGTTCCGCGCGTTGGCGAGCATGGCGGGGATCCCGGCTCCCGACGACGTCGACCGCTACTGGCCCGGCCCGGTGGCCGGTGCGGGCGAGGAGCCGATGACGGGCCAGGAGATGAGGGCGGTGATCGCCCGCCAGCGCGAGCAGCTGCGGGGGGCCTGGTCCCGGTTCCACTGGGACGAGCGGGCCTACCTGACGTACCGCGCCGAGGACCTCGCCGGGCGCATCGTCCGCAGGCTCGGGCGGGAGGCGGCGCGGGGGGCCCGCAGCCTGACCCGACACCGCAGCGCGGAGTGACCGCAGGGCGATGCGCCCCCTCGCTCCGCCGGGCTCGGTAGAGTGGGCCTGTCAGCCGTACGTCCCCAGGAAGCCGAGAGCATGAGCCGACTCAGCCGCGATCAGATCCGCACCATGATGGCCGAGGTGCTGGCCAACCAGAGCAAGGAGCTGCCGGCCGACGACAGCACCGGCCTGGACGCGATCGGATTCCGGTCCCTGGACTTCTCCGAACTGGCCCTGTCGGTCGAGGACGAGCTGGGCACCGAGCTGAACTTCGATGCCCCCGGCCTGCGCTCGATCACCACGGTCTCCGACGTCCTGGACTTCATCGAGCAGCTGCAGAGCGCCTGATGGCCACCGGTACGGCCGGTTCCGGCGCCACGGACCCGGGTCCCACCGGCCCGGTCGGCACGATCCCTGCCGGGGCGGACAACCGGATCGTCGCCCGCGGCTTCACCGGCAGCTGGGCCGAGCTGGGCACGTACGACCTGCCGCCGGCGGCCGCGGTGTTCGTCCATGACCACGCCGAGGCGGCCCGTACGGTCTGGACCCATGCGACGACGGCGCGGGAGACCCTCGTCGCGTCGGTGACCCGCGCCGAGGAGGGCCTGCTCGCCGATCTGCGGGACTCGGGCCTGGCCATCGCCCGGACCGCCGGGGAGCGGGTCGAGCTGGAGACCGCCACGGCTGACACCGACGCCGCCGAGGCTCCCGGCGCCCCAACTCCCGGCCACGTCCCGGCGGCCGACCGCATCCCAGGCGCGGACCACCACTCGGGCGCTGACCCCCACCCGGGCCCCGGTCGTCCGGCCGAGCCGGGCCGACTCTGGCTGCTCACCTCCGGTTCCACCGGCCGGCCCAAGCGGGTCGCCCACACCCTCGACTCGCTCACCACCGTCACGGGCGAGCAGCCGGCCCGGACCTGGCTGTGCCCCTACACCCCCGGCGCGTACGCCTGGTGGCAGCTGGTGACGCTGTCCCTGGCGCATCCGGGCACCCATCTCGTCTTCCTCGAGCCGGACCAGCTCGATGAGTGGCCGCAGTTCGCGCTGGCGCACGGCGTCACCGCCGCCTCCGGCACCCCCACCTTCTGGCGCCGGGCGCTCGTCCGCTCCGGCGACACGATGGCCCGGCTCGCGCTGGAGCAGATCACCCTCGGCGGTGAGCCCGTCGACCAGGCGGTCCTCGACCGGCTGCGCGCCGTCTACCCGGCCGCCCGGATCTCCTGGATCTACGCCTCATCCGAGGCCGGCGCCTCGATCGCCGTGCACGACGGCCGGGCCGGGTTCCCGGTCGAGTGGCTGGACCGCCACACCGACGGCCGGCCCGCGCTGAGCGTCGTCGACGACGAACTGGTGATCGCCTCCCCCTTCCGCGCCGCGGGCATGGACCCCGACCTGCACACCGGTGACCGGGTCGAGATCCGTGCCGGCCGGGTGCTGATCGTCGGCCGGCTGGCCACCGACGAGATCAACGTCGGCGGCGCCAAGGCCTCGGTGTCCGCGGTGCGTACGGTCCTGCTCGAGCACCCCGCGGTCGCCTGGGCCGCGGTGAGGGGCCGCCGGGCCCCGATCGTCGGCCAGATGGTCACCGCCGAGGTGGTGCTGTCCCCCGGGGCGGTCACCACGACCGAGGAGCTCGCCGCCTGGTGCGCGGCCCGGCTGCCCGAGTACGCCGTCCCGCGCCGGCTGAAGATCCTGCCCGAGATCCCGATCAAGGAGAGCCTGAAGTCCGATGTCTGATGCTTCCGACGCCGCCGGCACCGTCCCGCCCGCCGAGGTCGTGCTGGTCTCCGGCGGGTCCCGCGGCCTGGGCCTGGCCCTGGTCCGGATGGTCCTCGACGCCGGTGCGAAGGTCGCCACCTTCGCCCGGACGATCACCCCGGAGCTGCAGGCCCTCGCCGACGAGTTCCCCGACCGCACCCATGTCGTCCCACTCGACATCACCGACACCGAGGCGGTGAGCGCCTTCGTCAAGGACGCGACCGCGAAGCTCGGCCGGATCGACGGCATGATCAACAACGCGGCGGTCGGCCAGGACTCGATGCACATGCAGACGTCCCCGGCCGACATCGCCCGGATCGTCGAGACCAACCTGACTGCCCCGCTGGTGCTCACCCGCGCCGTCCTGCGGACGATGATCCGACGCAACGGCCGGGGCCGGATCATCATGATCACCTCGGTCGGCGCCCAGCGCGGCTACGCCGGGCTCACCACGTACGCGGCGACGAAGGGCGGCCTCGACGCGGCGATGCGCACCCTGGCCCGGGAGATGCACGGCCGGGTGCTGGTGAACTCGATCGCCCCCGGCTTCTTCGCCTCCGAGATGAGCTCGGTGCTCGGCTCCGACCAGCTGGACGCCATCACCCGGCGGACGCCGTCCGGTCGGCTGGTCGAGCCGGAGAACATCGTGCCGATCGCCCGAATGCTGCTCTTCGAGGACACCAACCTCAACGGTCAGGTGATCACCGTCGACGGCGGCAGCTCGATCTGACCGTACGGTGCCGGACGACACCGAGGGCCACGACGAGCACCAGGGACACGATCGCCGCACCGGTCGCCGGGACGAGCATCGGGGTGGAGTAGCGGCAGGAGACCCGGGTGGCGCCCCGGACCGGCAGGCTCAGCAGACCCTCGCGGGGCACGATCCGGGCCGGCGTCCCGTCGACGTCACAGGACCAGCCGTCGACGGCAGTGGTCGACACGATCACGTCGCCCGACACCGGACGGGACCAGGTCGCCTCGAGGTGGCGACCCCGCACCACCAGGCCCGGAGCGTCGCGCTGGGCCCGGTCGACGAGACCGGCCGCCCGAGCGGCGTCGAAGCAGGCGAACCGCCCCAGGGCCAGCGTCTGCGGCGCCCGGTCATCGACCACGTAGTCGAGGTCGACGGCACCGCTCGCCGGCAACGGCACGGTGACCGGCGCCGGCCGCTCGGCCGGGGCGGGCGGATCGACACGCCGCCCACCGGAGGTGGCCCCCGCCGGCCGGAGCGTCACCGCGCCCCCGACGGGCCGCAGATCGGCCTGGAGCACCCCGCCGGCCGGGCAGCTGCCGGTCAGCCGGATGGAGCTCCCGGCCGGCACCGTCGAGGTGTCCGCGGCCGGGCGGGTCGCCCACACCGGCGCCGTGTGGACCGGCTCGTCCCACAGGCCGTCGCGATGGGCGAACACCGGGGCCACCTCGGCGGCCGCCGGCCGCGCCGGAGGTGCGATCCGCACCAGCGGGAAGGAGCGGTACGTGCTCAGGCCCGACCGCCCCGGCGCGGGATGCTCCAGCCGGGCCGAGACCGAGAACAGGGCGAACAGCGGGGCGTCCTCCACGCTGCCCATCAACCGCCCGTTGGCGAGGGAGGGAACCCCGAGATCGGCGAACACCCGGGCGGACTGCTCGGTGAACGTCGACGAGTAGTAGCGCAGGCCGGGCTCGCCGAGCAGGCCCGACTGGTTGCCGTACGAGTACCCGGCGGCGTCCAACCGGTAGGGCGGCCAGCCCTGGCCGGTCGCCCGGTGCTCCCGGACCAGCGCCAGGTCGCGGTCGGCGTCGGCGTACCAACGGCCCATCGGCACCCGTACCGAGGCCCGCAGCTGCTCGACCACGACGGCGTTCAGTCCCAGCTCCAGGACGAGGAGCGACACCAGGATCCCGCCGACGACCCGCCGCGTGGCCGGCCGGATCGCCATCACCGCGGCGCCGGCGATGGCGGCCAGCACCATCGCCACGGTGAGCGGCGTGGACCAGGGGTGGTGGGGCCCGCGGCGATGGATGAGCGTCAGCCAGCCGAGCACGGCCAGCACCGCGCCACCGCCCAGCGCGGTGGCGAGCAGCCCGGGAGGTGGTCGGAGCAGGAACCTCCAGGCCAGCACCAGCAGGAGCCCGCTGACCACGAAGGCGTTGCGGAAGTACGAGCCGTGCGGCTCGGTGAACCCGAACCAGACCGGACGGGTGGCGCCCCAGGACATCGTGGCGAGCATCACGACCAGGCCTGCCCCGAAGGTGAGCCGCTCGCGCAGCGGCACCCGCCGATGGGCGAAGAAGGCCAGCGCCGCGACGAGGAGAAGGGTGCCGACCGCCAGTCCGGGGCTGAAGTCGAGCAGCTCGGTGAGGCTGAACAGCCGGGAGAGATACCTGGTCAGCGGCACGTCGCGCGGCCCGAAGGTGAGGTCGAGCGGCGGCGCCTGGCTGCCGGCCAGCACGCCGGGCAGGACCACCGGCAACGTCAGGCCGACGCCGAGCAGCCCGCGCACCGCGAACCGTCCGAACTGCTCGGCGAGCCGACGCAGCGGCACCCGGTCCACCACGGCCATCATCAGGGTCAGGTAGACGGCGCCGACGGTCGCCATCATCGCGCTGTAGAAGTTCGACCAGTAGAGCACGGCGATGAGCACCACGCTCGGCACCGCGTGACGGCCGGTCCGGCACCAGTGCCCGACCAGGGCGATCAGCGGGAAGGCGGCGACCCCCTCGAGCCACATCGGGTTGTACAGGCCCTCCTCGAGGACGAACCCACTGGTGGCGTACGCGGTCCCGACAACGGCGGCGAGCACCGGCTGCCCGGCACCGTGGGCGATCCGCAGGTACACCACCATCGACACGGCGATCATCGCGACCCGCAGCAGGGTCACGACGACCAGGCCGAGCTCGACCCGGGTGACCGGGAACAGGCCGATCAGCAGCGTCCACGGTCCGCCGAGGTAGACGGCGTAGTCGGGCAGGAACGGCTGGCCCAACCCGACGAACCAGTTGAACTGCGCGTCGATGGCCGGATCCCCGTGCAGCAGGTGCTGGAGCATGGCGTGGAAGGGGACGAATTGGGCGAAGTAGTCGTCGAACCCGCGGGGCAGGTCACCGAAGGGGTACTCACCGCGCACGGCCGCCTGCACCAGCATCACCGTGACGGACAGCAGGGCGGCGAGCGCGGCCGCTCCGGGAGTGCCGGTGAGGGCCTCACGCCACCGATGACCACGCGCCGTCCAGCGGCGGTGCGCCTCACTCGTCACGTTGCCCCGGGCGGCTCGCCTCCCGGTCGACCGGACGGGATCGGGCTCCCGGCCACCGGAGGATCGGCACCACGCTCATCGCGAGGCCGATCATCACCGGTACGTGGCCGAAGAGGTAGCGGGACCGTCCCTGGAACAGCAGCATGAACGCTGCGATCCCGATCATGTTCCAGATCATCAGGTCGACGGCCACACCGGTCTGCGGTGACAGGGTCCGGCGCAGCCCCACCAGCCCGGCACCGGCAGCGGCCAGGACCGCCAGCCACAGCACCTGGGTCAGCAGCACCCGCCCGTGGTAGTGGCCCCCGTCGGGGCCGTTCACCGCGGCCAGTGCATCGGCCAGTGGCCCGGTGTGCAGCCGAGGGGCCTGCAGGTCACTCCCCTCGCCGTACGCCCAGAACATCCCGTCGCCGTTGTTGAAGACGAACTTGTCCACCTCGAACATGATCGTGCCGAGGACGCCGCGGCGCTCCAGGTCGCGCCCGATCTCGATCCGGCTGAGTTCGTCCTGCTCCGCCTTCGGCTTGTTCCAGGTCTCGAGGTCCAGGTCACCGTTGTAGCCGCCGTAGGCGAACACCCGCTCGCCGTCCGGGTAGTACGTCGTGTGGATCCCGGCCGCGACATAGGTCCACGGCGAGGCCTGGACGGTCCGATCGAGCACGGGCATCGGGACGGTCCGCGCGACCACCGCGCGCAGCCCGACCAGGCCGACGGCCGTGCCCACGAGCAGCGCAGCCACGGCGAGCAGCAGCTGCCGGCGGCGGCCCCGGCTCCCGCGTTCCAGGGCGAGGAGCCCGAGGGTCAGGACGCCCGCGACGACCCCGACGATCGGCGTGGTCTTGATCAGGTAGCCCATGCCGAGGAGCACGCCGGCCAGCAGCTCCAGCAGGAGGCCGGGCACCGGGGGACGCGAAAGGCCGGAGACGAGACACCAGACGGCCGTGATGGGCACCCACACCCCGACCATGTCCGTGTAGGCGACGCCCATCCAGGGCGACAGGGACACCAGGATGACCAGGACGGCCAGCGCCGCGATCCCCGGGCGGCCACCACGGGCGATCACGACCACGCGATACAGCGCCAGGGCGGTCAGCGCGGCGGCGACGCCGGCGTACAGCGCCATGAACGACACGTAGCCCAGGCCGATGCGGGCCGAGGCGGCGGCCACATCGGCGAGGCCGAGCATGGCGTGGTTGTTCGGATAGCGCGAGAAGTACTCCACGTACCACGGGGGCCACTCCGGAATGGGAAGCCCGGCGACGAACGGGAAGACCGACGCGTCCCATCCCACCTTGTAGGCACCGAGGTAGCCGACGCCGCCGGCGATCAGACCGTTGAGGAGCACCAGCGCCGCCGCGACGGCCGCGACGATCCGGTCGGTGGGCAGCAACCGTCGTGCCAGGGACGTCAGCCGGTCCCCGACCAGCACCCAGAGCAGGAGCGCCAGCCCGAAGATGAGCCCGGCCGCCAGCGGGGAATAGGCGTTCACCGGCATCCGCGGGCGCAGCACGACGAGCACCACGAGGACGAGGATGACCGCGCCGGTGATCTGGCGGAGCGGACGGAAGCGGCGCGCCCCCGCGGGGTCGGTGGGTGCCGCGGCGACGTCGGTGCGGGCCCCGGCGGGGTCAGTGATCGACATCGTCCGTGGCTCCTTCGCTGTCCCGTATGACGTGACCCGGCCGCGGCGTGTCGTGGCCCTCCCCCGGGACCGGGTCCCGGCGGCCCGCGCCCTGGGCGCTTCGGGGGACCCGGGGGACCGTCCGCTGGGAAACCGTGCTCTGGGACCGATCCTGGGAGTGGTGCTGCGCGGGCAGATGCTCACCCGACTCGATCGCGGCCTCGGCGGCCGCTTCGACCCGTCGGGCCGGGCCGAGCAGGATCGTCCTGGCGATGCCGTAGCTCACCGGGACCGCCAGAACGGTCGCGATGAGAGGAGCGATCCGTTGGTCCCAGCCGAACACCTCGACCATCAGCAGCACTCCGGCCGAGGACAGCACGATGTTGGGGACGCTGGACAGGGGGAACAGCACGAAGCCTCGCCAGGTCGGCCGTACCCGGTAGGTGAACCGGCAGTTGAGCAGGAACGACACGATCACCCCGACGACCCAGCCCAGGACGAAGGCGACCATGTACGGCATCACCAGCCGCAGCACCAGATAGACGGCGTACGACACCAGAGTGTTGACCACGCCGACCATGGAGAACTTGACCAGCGGCCACAGTCTGACGAGCAGGGATTTCATACTCGGGCCATCTCCTTCCGGAAGGATCCCGCGGTGAACCCTCCGCCCGACCTCCGCTGCCTCGCGCGACACCACCGTCCCGGGCGACGCCACTACGTCAACGGACGCCACCGCCTCACCGGACGCTACTGCCTCGGGAGACTGCGACCTCGGGCGACGCCACTGTCTCAAGTGATGTCCCCGGGGACAGCGGGTCGGACCGTGTCGGCGGCGTTGTCCTCGTAGCCGGTCGGGGCGACCGTACGCGCTGGGACACCGTACGTCGCCTGGACACCGTACAGCGGCCGAGCCTTCACCTGAGTGTAGATCCGCCCCACGTACGACCCGATGATGCCGATCATCAGTGTCTGGACACCACCCACGAAGAGGATCGCGATGATGGTGAACGTCCAGCCCGAGACCACTTCCTCGGGGAACACCAGCTTGCGCACGATGGCGTAGACGATGCCGAGGAGGGCGAGGGCCGCCATGCCCCACCCGACCCGCGAGATCAGCTGCAGCGGCTTGCTGGAGAAGCCCATGATCCCGTCGGCGGCGAACCGGAGCATCTTCTTCAGGGGGTAGCCGGTCTCGCCGGCGTGGCGCTCGTGCCGGTCGAAGAGCACGGGCTTCTGCTTGAAGCCGATCTCCGCGACCATCCCGCGGAGGAACCGATCGTGCTCCCGGTACTGGCGCAGCTGGTGGGCGACCTTGGCATCGATGAGCCGGAAATCACCGGTGTCCTTCGGGATCTCGATCTCGGACAGCGAGTTCAGGATGCGGTAGAACGCCGCCGCGGTGAGGCGCTTGAAGACCGTGTCCCGGCGGCTGCGCCGCTGGGCATAGACCACGTCCCAGCCCTGCTCCCACTCCCGGATCAGTTCGAGACTGACCTCAGGCGGATCCTGCAGGTCGGAGTCCATGATGATGACCGCGTCCCCGACGGCCACGTCGATCCCGGCGGTGACGGCGATCTGGTGGCCGAAGTTCCTGGCGAAATCGACCACCCGGACCCGCGGGTCCCGCTGGGCGAGGCCGGTCAGCTTGGCCAGGGACCCGTCACGGCTGCCGTCGTTGACGAAGATGAACTCACACCGATAGTCGAGCTGCTCCACCAACCCGCTCATGGTCGTGTAGAGCAGGTCGATGTTCCCCTCCTCGTTGTAGATGGGGAAGACGTACGAGATCAGTTTCATGCCACTCCTCCGGCATCGCGTCCGGCCACAGTCGATCCTCTCATCCCGTCGGGCGCGACAGGACGATCTCCCGGCCCTCGCCCGGCAGTTCCGTCATCCGAAGTGCCCCCACCCCGAGCGCCGTCACCCGGAGTGCCGTCACCCGACTGGTCCACAGCAAGCCGCGCCGCCCTGTACCGCTGCTCGCGGGACGGCGCGGACCCGATGCGCGACGGCGCCGGCCCGTCGGCCGCCGGCCGGGTCGCTCCCCGGCCGATGCCCGCGCCGACCGACCGGTGTCCGAGGGAGAGCACCCAGATCGTGAGCAGCCCGACGACGGTGGCCCCGAGGAGGAGGGCAGCGACCCACTCGGGCACGAGTGCCCGGTCCATCAGGAAGCCGGAGTAGCCGTACAGCGCGGCGGCCTGGGAGGTGCCCAGGAGCCACAGGTGCCTGGGCACGACCATCACCAGGATCAGGACCAGCACTTCGTAGACGAACGTGTAGCGCTCGTGCATCTGGGGGATGGTGTACACCGCGGTCGCCGCTGCGACCGCGCCGAAGAGGACCACGCCCTTGGCGTCCTGGCCGGGTGCGAGCAGAGCCACCAGCAGCAGGAGCCCCATGAGGGCCAGGGAGAAGAAGTTCCCGGCCGTCTTGAACATCGCGAAGTCGGCCCCGGGGATCCAGGCGTACAGGTTCGGGAGCCCGGCCGCCAACCACTGGTAGTAGTCGGCCTGGCTGAGGTAGACGCCCAGTGTCTCCCCGGGTGAACGGCCGAAGAAGACCGGCGGCACGGACAACACCAGCCAGGCCAGCGCCGCGAACGCCGGCGCGTACCACGCGGTCCTCCTGCGCAGCCACAGCAGAACGAGCACGGGCAGGAAGAAGATCGCCTGCAGCTTGAAGGCCAGGGCGACCCCCATCAGGGCCCACGCGACATTCCCCCGGCCGCGCAGGCCGAGGTAGACCGCTGCCAGCCCGAAGGTCGTGTAGATGGAGTCGCACTGCCCCCAGACGGCGGAGTTCAACAGCACGGTCGGCAGGAACAGCATCGCCAGCCCAGCAGCCGCACCCCGAGCGGCCGAGCCGGTCAGCTGCCGCACCAGGAGGGCCGCGACGCCCGCCAGGAGCAGGTCGAAGACGGCGGAGATGACCTTGATGCCCGTCACGGCCGACAGCGGGAAGCGCGAGACGATGTAGAGCAGGAACGGATACGGAAAGCTGTAGTTGGTGAAACCCTGTCCGAACGCGGAGATCCCGTGCTGGCGCAGGTAGTCGTACCACGGCACGACGAAGTTGCTCATGTCCCGGGACACGAAGGACCGCAGGCTCCAGCGGAGCGCCACCGCGAGCAGGACGATGAGGACGGCGATCGTCACCGCCGCCGCACGTGACCAGCCGTCCGCGCCCATCGCTTCCCACGATCGCCGGATCGTCGCGGTCCCTCGGCCGCTCGCCGCGACCTGCCGGCTCGCCCCGTCGTCACTCATCCCCACCTCATCTGTCCGTCGACCCGATCGCGTCACCTCGATCCCGCCCGGGCGACCGTGCCCCGACAGAGTCGGTGACACTCTCTCATTGTCGGCGCGCGGCTTCATGTCCGGTCCCACCGGGGATGCGGTCCGTGACACGGCCGATCCTCGCCCGGACAGAAGCGCGGCCGGACAGCGCTGCCGGACAGAAAAACGCCCGGGCGGAAACCGTCCCTGACAGGAACCTCCCCCGGCGGGGTCAGTCCCGGCCGGGGCCGGGTCGATACGGCCGGGCGGTGGCCAGGGCCGTCACCGCCGACCGCGCGGACACGGCCGACCCCGCGGACGCGGTCGGGAACGGCGGTTCGTTCGGCACCGCCTCGAGGGTGGCCCGGTCGACGACGTACTGCCGGTACAGGAAACCCGGCCGCCACATCGGCTCGCCCGGCAGGGCGATCGCCTGGTACGTGTCGTAGATGTCCTTCTTGAGCAGCACGTCGTCCCGGGCGATGTTGCGCGGCCGCTGCTGCGACGGGTAGCCCTCGTAGCTGAGGATCGTGTGGTCGACATGCGCCAGCCGGCTGGCGTCACGGGCGAGCCAGGCCGCCGCATGGTGGTCGGCGTGGTCACCGTCGCCGAGGGGATGGACGTAGTCGGTCGTCCGGATCAGTGCCGGCCCGGCACCGTCCATCAGGGCCACCAGCTCGTCACGCAGTCCGGCCGCGGTGTACGTGGCCGAGCCGTCGACCGCGGTGATCGTCCCGATCCGCCCGGCCAACAGCCTGATCAGGCTCTGGTGACCGTACCGGTCGGTGCCGTCGCCACTCGGGAACCCGTCGGGCAGCCGCAGGTAGACCAGGGAGACCGACGGGCGCCCGACGAGGGTGCGCACCGGCAGCGGGTGACCACCGACGACCAGCGTGTGCTCCTGCCAGCTGTTGTCGACCTGCGCCGCCTTCGCGTACGCGGCCTGCATCCCGGCCTCCCGGGCCTGCCAGTAGTCCGCCCCCTTGCCGGCGTCACCCGCGGTGAGGTAGATCGTACGGACGCACCGGTCCGGACGCAGGCGCAGGTCGTCCAGCAGATCGGGGCTCATGAAGAACAGGTCGTCGTCCTGGTGCGCCACCACCTGCAGGACGCCGCCGGTGCACGCCGGCAGGGAAGGGCCGGGCGCCGGGGCCGACGCGGCCGGCCGGGGGCCGGGATCGAGGACGCCCGGGCGGCCGGAGGCGACCAGGAGCAGCGGGACCAGGACGGTGGCCACCACCGCGGCCACCCGGCCGAGGATCCGCGCGCCCGGCCGGTCTGCCCGCACCGCCCGCTGCCGGGGCTCGACCATGATGACTCCTTCTGCCGTGCCGTCACGGCTCACCCGACGGCCCGGCCGGAGACTACCGCACCCGGCTGCAGCCCCGGTCACCGCACGGCGCCGCCGGGGACGGGGTGCCCTAGCATGCTCCCCATGCAGCCCCCCGCCGTCACGTCCACCGGCTCCCGGACCGCGACGGCCCCCGGACGGTTCCTCGAGGCACCCGTACACGACGACCTCCCGCCGCGTACGCGGCTGCTCGCCGCGCTGGTCGCCGCCGTGCTGGCGGTCGCCGCGCAGCTCGCGGGGATGGCGATGGCGAGCGTGTTCCCGTTCGGCCGGCGCCCGTGGGCGGTGAACGACGCGTACAACCAGCTGCTACCGCAGAAGGCCTACCTGCGGGAGCTGCTGCTGCACCCGCAGGGCCCCGACTCGCTGCTCCTCAACTGGCACAGCGCGCTCGGCACGCCCTACCTCGGCGACTTCGCCACGTACGCCGCCAGCCCGTTCAACCTGCTGCTCGTCCTGGTGCCCGAGGACCGGCTGACGGTGGGGGTGCAGCTGATCACCGGACTGCAGATCGCGACCGCCGCGGCCGCGATGGCGCTGGTGCTGTTCTCACTGCACCGGCGCGCAAGCTGGGGCATCGCCGCGGCGCTCGGGGCCGGGTACGCCTCCTGCGGGTGGGTCGCCGGGGACGCGATGGTGGTGCTGTCGTGGCTGGACGGCCTGATCGCCTTCCCGGTGCTGCTCTGGGCCGCGCTGCGACTGGTGCGCCGACGGAGCATCGTCGTGCCCGTGCTGCTCGTCGCACTGTTCTGGACGGCCAACTACTACACGGCGGTGATGGCCACCCTCGGGGTCGGTCTGGTGCTCCTCGCCCTGCTGGTGATCGACGGGGTGGGGCCGTCGGCGGCCCTCGGGGCGCTGGCCCGGGTGGTCGGTGGCTTCGCCCTCGGCATCGCGATGACCGGCTGGCTGGTCCTGCCGGTGCTGGCCGCCGTCGCAGCGGCTGCCCCGGTGCCGGGCGCCGCCCTCTACCAGATGCCCTGGGACATCACCGTGGCCCGGCTGTTCCCCGGCAACTGGACGCTCGGGTCGGCCGGCATCTTCGCCGGGCTGGGCACGCTGGTGCTGGTGGCCGCCGCGCCCTGGCGGCGCGCGTTGGGCGTACGGGCCCGGATCGCCCTGGTGGTGCTGCCGGTCGCCGCGATGGTCAGCATGCAGGTGCCGGCCACCCAGCTCGCCTGGCACAGCTTCGCCGCGCCGAACGGCAGCGGCTACCGCGAGGCGTTCGTGATCGCGGGCATCCTCGTCGTCACCGCGTGGCTGGCCCTGGCCACCGGGCTGCCCGGCCGGCGCCCGCTGCTCGCCGGCGCCGCGACGGTGGCGGTCCTCGGGGCCCTCGTGGTGGGCCGGCTGTCCCCCCTCACCCTCGCCGTCAGTGCCGCCAGCCTTGCCCTGCTCGCCGCCACGGCCGCGCTGGGACGTCGACGCCTGATCGTCCTGGCCCTGCTCGTCACCGTCCTGGTGGAGAGCGCCTACACCGCCGGCGCGACCTATCGGGACAAGGCCAAACACCACGGTGCACCGACCACGCTGAGCGCGGCGGCCCTGGCTGCCCGGAGGGCGGAGGTGCCGGTGGTCCCGGCCGGTGAGCGGACCCGGGTGACGCGCAGCTCGGACAACGATCCCCTCCTGCTCGGCTACAACGGCGTCGACTACTACTCCAGCACCCTGCCGCGGGCCACCGCCGAGGCGCTGTCCGGCCTCGGCCTGCCGTACTGGCGGCGCCGGATCGGGCTCAGCGCCGGCGACCCGGCGGCGCTCGCCCTGCTCGGCATCCACTCCACCGCCGGGGACCGGGTGAACCGTCCGGTCACCGTCCTGCCGCCCGGCCCGGTCGCCTCCGACCCGGCCGCGCAGGGGACCGTCTGGGCCGTCCGCGACGACCTGGCCGGCACCCGGCTCTACACCGTCCCGCCGCTGCGGATCAGCGCCACCGATCCCACCGCCACCGATCCCACCGCGGTCGAGGTGACCGCCCGCTGCGCCCCGGGCAGCACCCTGCAGCTCCTCACCGGGACCGAGCAGCGGCCCTCCCGCGGCACGGTCGACTGGCAGGGCCGGACCGCGGACTGGGACGTTCCGACGGTCCTGTCGCTGGGGACCGTCCCGGCGGACGGGCAGGTGGACCTCATCGTCCGCAGCGACCGCCCCGACATCCGGCCCGGTGACCTCGGCTGCCTGGACCCGACGGCCCTGGACCGTACGGTCGCCGCTTCACAGGATCAGGCGCCGACCGTACGGTTCGGCAGGTCGAGCGTCACGGCCCAGTGGGTCACCCCGCAGACCGGCGAGGCGGTGGTGCTGACCACCGCGCTGCCCGGCTGGTCCTGCCGGACCGACGCCGGCCCGGCCACCGTGACCTCGCGGGCGGGGATGCTGACCGTCCCGGTGCACGACACCACCCGGCTCACCTGCGACCATCGCCAACCGGGGCTCGCGCCGGGGCTCGGCATCAGCGCCGCGGCGCTGGCCGCCACGATCGGCCTGGAACTGATCAGGCTCCGTCGGCGCCGGCAGGATCGGCGCCGGCCCGGTCGGTCGGCTCATCGGTCGTAGCCTGGTCGGTCGCGGCCTCGTCCCGCCCCCGGCCGACCAGCAGCAGCTTCGCCAGCAGATAGCTGACCGGCACCGCGGCCAGCCCGGCGATCAGCGGAGCGATCCCCTTGCCGACCCCGAGCACCTCGACCAGCAGGACCACCCCGAAGGTGGTGAACAGCACGTTCGGCAGGCTGGACAGCGGGTACACCAGCAGCTTCAGCCAGGTCGGCCGCACCCGGTAGGTGAACCAGCTGTTGAGCAGGTAGGAGACCACCACCGCGACGGTCCAGCCGATCAGGTGCGCGGCGACGTAGGGCATCAGCCGGAACAGCAGTAGGTAGACGCCGTAGTAGACGCCGGTGTTCACCACGCCGACGAGGCAGAACTTCACCAGCGGCCACAGCCGCAGCCACCAGGCGTGCAGGAACCGCACGGTCAGGCCCGGTCGGCAGGGCCGGGGCCGCCACCGGGGCCGGCCGGCTGCTCCGCGGTGTCGACCCGCAGCAGGTAGGCCGGGCGCCGCTTGACCTCGGAGTAGATCCGGCCGACGTACTCCCCGATCACGCCGGTGACGATCAGTTGGACGCCGGCGAGCAGGACGAGGGCGGCGATGGTGGTGACGTAGCCCGGGGTCTCGACGCCGAACGCGGCGACCCCGACGACCAGCCACACCACGTAGAGCAGCATCAGGCCGACCATCCACAGGCCCAGCCAGATCACCACCCGCAGCGGCTTGGTGTTGAAGGACAGGATGCCGTCGATCGCGTAGTCGAGGAGCGTACGCAGCGTCCAGCTGCTACGCCCGGCGTCGCGCTGCACGTTGTCGTAGTCGATCATGGCGGTCGGGAAGCCGATCCAGCTGTAGAGGCCCTTGGAGAAGCGGTTCGACTCGCGCAGTGCCACCAGTGCGTCGACCGCCCGGCGGCTGAGCAGTCGGAAGTCGCCGGCACCGTCGTCGAGCGGTACGTCGATCAGCGGGTCGACCACCCGGTAGAAGGCCCGGGACAGGGCGGTGCGCACCTTGGGGTCCGCGGTGCGCGATCGCCGGGCGACCACCTGGTCGAAGCCGTCGAGGTGACGGGCGACGAGCGCGGGGATCAGCTCCACCGGGTGCTGCAGGTCGCCGTCCATCAGCACCACGGCCGCGCCCCGGGCGTGTTCGAGGCCGGCGAGCATCGCCGCCTCCTTGCCGAAGTTCCGCGAGAACGACAGGAACTGCACCGACGGGTCGGCGGCGGCCAGCTCGAGGCCGATCCGCGCGGTGCCGTCGGTGCTGCCGTCGTCGACCAGGACGACCTGCCAGGTCTCGGCGACCTGCGGCAGGGTGGCCGCGAGCCGGCGGTGCAGCTCCTCGAGGTTGGCCTCCTCGTTGTGGCAGGGGACGACCACGCTGAGGGATGCGCACCGCTCCGCACGCTCCGCCGGAGGGTTGGTCATGCGGACACTATAGGGCCGGGCGAGGCTGCCCCTGCCGGGCCGGGGCGCACCGGATCCGGAGCGGCCGCCGTGACGGCACCGGGCCGCCACGGCGGCGGCCCCCGACCCGCGGGATGCCCACAGCTCGACCCCGGCGCCGTTCGACCGGCGCCCGCTCAACGGGTCAGAGCTTCGGCGGCGGTCCGCGCCTCGCCCGGGGAGGACTCCGCGTCGTCCGCGACGATCATCAGGATCACGTGCCGGCCTGCCGGGCGGCATCCGAAACCCGAGTACGCGACACGAGTCCCGCCCCTGCCGCCCCCCCACCACCAACACGTCAGGAGACACACCCTAGGCCCGCAGATACCGACGGTCTGCGTCCGGGTCGGGCCGGCGGGCCGGGTCGGGGTAGCCTGAGCGATCCCGGGAAGGGAGCCAACGACTGACGACCAGAGGAACCAGACTGACGACGATCGGGGTGAATATCCCTCCCCAGTAGTAGGCCCATTCGCCGTGACTGAACCGGAAGAGGAAGAACAACATCAGGACCAGCGTGACGGTCAGCGTCGCACGGTGCCAAGCCTGCCGCAGGGTCAACGCGCCGGCGAGCGCGAGCACACTGAGGGCGGGCACCACATAGGTGCGGAACTGGACGTGATACCAGCCGAACTGGAGCGCCCTCTGGAGTGTCGCCGGCCCACCGTGCAGCCAGTGTGCCAGCCCCAGTGTGCTGGACGGTGTCCTTTCGAGGAACCCGGACGCCAACCACATGTGGAGCAGCAACACAAGAACGGGCACGACGACTGCACCCACCGGTACCCACCAGGTGCGCCGGCGGCCGACCGGCCGCTGCCCCACAAACCATGCCACCAGCCAAGCGGGGATCAACAGCACCATGAACTCGCGGGTCGCGACTGCGCACCAGAGGAGGACCAAGCTCGCCAGCCATCGGCGGCGCAGGAGGAGGGCGAGGGCGAAGATGGCCACGAAGCCCGCCCAGACTTCCATCATGGTGAACCAGGGCCCTTCACCATAGGAAGACGACCACCAGAAGAAATACAGCCACGAGGTCATCAGGATCGGTGCGACCAATGCCGGTCCGGGTTCCACAAAAGTGCGCGCGAGGAGGTAAGCACCGGCGATCGCGAGGAGGCTGAAAGCGATGAACCAGCCCAACAGGTGGTATGGCAATTCGCCGGGCAGTATCCGCCACAGCTCGAAGAGGAGAGGCTGCCGAATGTTGAAGGGGCTCTCGACGATGGTCCGGTGGGCCGGCGAGTCGTCCCTGAGCGCTTGGGTGATCGCGGAGTAGAACGGCTGGCCCTGGATCATGAGGTCGCGGGCCCGCAAATAGGTCCAACCATCGAAGGCGTAGTGCAGAGGGACCGGTTGCGACGCCAGGTCGACGAACCGCTTCGCTGCGACTTCGTCCGAGGGCCGCCAGGGTGTCCAACCCGCCAGGGCGATCGCGCTGACAAGCACAACGCCCAGGCTCCCGAGGCCCAGTGTGCTCGTCTTGACCTTTCGGGACAGGCGAGTCAGCGCCCACACCACCACGATCCCCGTCACGACCGTGAACGCCCCGGCCAACAGCACCGACGTGTCCAGATGTACCCTACGAGCGCTCACGGCCCCGGTGATCAAACTGGCGATGCACCCCGCGAGGACAGCCCAAGGAGCACGCAGCGCCCGGTCAGCGGTGACTCCCACCACGAGACCGACGAAGAGACCTCGGATCGTGCCGTCGAGTGCAGCCGCGGGCAGGGTACCCAGCCCGAGATGAGTGTGGAGGACTGCAACGAACACACCTACCAAGGTCGCCATGAGCGTTGCGATGGTGAACCGAACGCTCGATGAGGTCGTCGCGCGAGCGATTCCATCGCGTCTGGTGTGCATGGTCTCCAGTTCTCCGTGATCTGTCGCCGTCGAGGCCGATCGCCGACAGGCGTTGCCCGGATTCGCACTCGTGGCAAGGGTCGGACCTACCGCGTAGTCCTGCTCAAAGAGCGGATCTTGAAGTGCCGCCCGTTCGCCGGCGTCCCCGGATGAACTCAGGCTCAGCATATCTCCCCGGAGGTCATCCTGAGAATCGGTGCCTCCCTCCCATCGACGGGCGAATCGTCGTTGGGCCGCCTTCTCGGCTCGCTGCGAGTACGAGGCAGTCGTGACTTGGCCCGGCCCGCTGCAGCAATGATCGGGACCCCGAACTGCCACTGCCGGGCGACGATCCACGCGCCAGCGACCTCCAGGCGGTCGCCGCCTGATCGGTGAAAATGTCGACCTCGCCGACAGCGACCTTCGGATCTGCGATTTGCCGGTCGGGTCAGGTCGTTCATGGCCGGAGTCTTCCGTACCAGCGGGCCGGGTCGGGCCGCTAGGCTGCTGCCGTCGTCCCCGGAGGTCCTGCCATGTCACTGCCCACCGTCGCCGCCGTCGTGCTGTCCCAGGGCACCCGACCCGCCGAGCTCGCCAAGGCGTTGGACACGCTGCTGGCGCAGACCGGGGTCGATCTCGACGTCCTGGTCGTCGGCAACGCCTGGCAGCCCGAGGGCCTGCCCGATCGGGTGCGTACGCATCACGAGCCGGACAACCTCGGCATCCCCGAGGGCCGCAATGTCGGGGCCCGGCTGGCGGTCGGTGACTACATCCTGTTCTACGACGACGACGCCTGGCTGCCGGCGCCGGACACCGTGGCCCGGATGGTCGCGGTGATGGAGTCCGACCCGCACATCGCGATCGTCCAGCCCCGCCCGACCGATCCGGACGGCAGGCCGGGCCCCCGCCGCTGGGTGCCCCGGCTCGACGCCCGGACGGCCGACCGGGGCGGCGACACGGTGGTCTTCTGGGAGGGGGTCCACCTGGAGCGACGGACCGCGTTCGAGCAGGTCGGTGGCTGGCCGGGGCATTTCTTCTACGGCCATGAGGGCATCGACCTGGCGATGCGGCTGCTCGACGCCGGCTGGCGGATCACGTACGCCCCCGGCATCCGGGTGCACCACCCGGCGCTGCCGGCCAGCCGGCATGCGGTGTTCTACCGGATGAACGCCCGGAACCGGGTCTGGGTCGCCCGCCGCAACCTGCCCCGCCCGATCGGCTGGGCGTACGTGACGACCTGGCTGCTGATCACGCTGGCCCGGGTGCACGACCGGGAGGCGCTGACGATCTGGTTCCGCGGCTTCCGGGAGGGCTGGACCACCGATCCGGGCCGTCGACAGCCGATCTCGTGGCGCACGGTGGCCCGGATGACGGCCCTCGGCCGGCCGCCGATCATCTGACCGGCTACCGATGGCGGCCACCCCTGGTGCGGCCCCCGGGCACGATCCGATCCCCCGGCAGACCCCGGTCCCTGCCGCCGGACACACCCCGGTCCCTGCCGCCGGACACACCCCGGATCTCGGACACACCCCGGATCCCGGGCACACCCCGCTCCCCGCCCCGGTCCCCGGACGCACCGCGTTCTCCGACCCCGGTTGCCCGGACCCGGCCGAGATCCTGGTCAGCACCGAGCACCCGGCGCGTCCCCGGGGCCCGCAGGGTGGCCGTCGGCCGGCCCATGGCGCCCCGGCCCGCACCCACCTGCCCGACGGCACTGTGTTGTCCTGGCTGCCCCCCGACCTGCTCACGGTGACCCGCTACGCCGTTGACGCCGAGTATGCCGATCGGCGGGTGCCGCGGACCCTGGCGCGACGCTTCGGCAGCGAGGATTTCTGGACCCGCTGGACCCGGGCGGAGGTCTGCGCGAAGCTCACTGACACACCGATCCTGCTGTGGATCGACACGTACGGTCTGCCGGCCGATCCGGCCGCGGGGACAGGCCTGCGGGTGTGCTCCTTCGACCTGACCGGGCGCAACGGCCGGCCGATCCGGGTCAGCACCGGGACCACGGACGCCACCGGGACCACCGGGGCGGCGGGCACCCCCGGGACCGGCCCGACCCCTGACACCACCGGGACGACGGGCCCGGCGGAGGCCGCCGGAACGCTCCCGCCGACCGGACCGGTAGCCTGAGCCGGTGAGCCACCCCCAGGAGGTACACCGATGACGGACCGGCCGGTCGCTGTGACCCTGTCGGGGGTCCGCAACCGCACCCACCTGGTGCACGTCGCCTCCTATGTCCGCCACCTGCTCGCCACCCGGGCCGGCGAGGTCGTCGTCCGGAGCCTGGGCACCGGCGGCTTCCTCGGGCGGACGACCGTGACGGCCGAGGACGTGGTCGACTTTCTGCCCGACGATCCGGGACTGACCGTGGTGACCGGCCCCGATCCCGCCGCGCTGGCGCCCGGCGATGGGGTCGAGTGGGTCTACCTGGCGGTCGGGGCGCCCGGCATCAAGCCGTGGGCCCGGATGGTCGCCCACCAGCCCCTGCACCGA
Organism: Raineyella sp.; assembly: GCF_034933565.1. Classification (NCBI taxonomy): domain Bacteria; kingdom Bacillati; phylum Actinomycetota; class Actinomycetes; order Propionibacteriales; family Propionibacteriaceae; genus Raineyella; species Raineyella sp. The sequence continues at coordinate 18,158 of NZ_JAYFNG010000008.1, read as the reverse complement.
CCGCACGTCGTGGTGGTGGACGAGGGCCTGGGCACGTACGGCACCTGGCGGACCCGCCGCGACGCCTGGGTGCGGCAGGGCGGCGGCCGGGTCTGGCCGACCGTCCGCGCGCTCGCCGTCTCGACCGCGGTGGCCCGGCTCACCGACGAACGCTGGGCGCTGTACGTCCGCGAGGATCACCGACCCGGACGACGCCCCGACGGGGCCGGTCCGGCCGCCGCCCACCCGGCCCGGTGGCGGGTCAACCCGGCGGTCGCCGACGAGTTCCGCCGACGGTTGCCGTCCCCCGCGCGACGTACGGACCGGGCGGTCTACCTGGCCCAGCCGTGGGTCGCGCTGGGGCTGCTGACGGCCGACGACTACCTCGCCCACCTGGCCGAGATCGGCACGGCCGCCGCTGCCGCCGGGCTCGACTTCGTCGTCCGCCCGCACCCCGCCGACCCCGACGACCTCTACCGGGGCCTGCCCGTCGCGGTGGGCCACGGCCCGGCGGAGATGGATCCCGACGTGGTCGCCGCGAGGGTCGCGCTCGGCTCCACCAGCACCGCGCTGCTCAATCTGGCCGCCCTCTACGGCACCACCGCCGTCCGGGTCCGGCACCCGCGGCTCGACCACCTCGACCTCGGGCTCGGGCCGGACCAGCGCTCGCTGCTGGACCAGTTCGTCCCGGCGTCGGCCGAGCCCGCCGGGCTGGCGCCCCTGCTGCGCTGACACCGCGAGCCGCGGCTGGCTCCCCTACGGCACTGGCACCGCGATGACACGGCGATCCCGGGCTGATATCGCGACGCGACGGACACCTCGCCCCGGACTGACCCCGCGATCGGGCCGGGTCCTGGCGACGGGTCGCCGGTGTCCGCGATCCGACTGTCGGCCGGGTCGGCCCGTAGAGTCGGTTCCAGTCGGCCCGTAGATTCGGTTCCCGTCGGCCCGTGACCCCGGTTCGACGGGTGCCGGACACCTGCGAAAGACGCTGTCCGGAACGAGGCCTGTCACCCGACCCGACGTGTCTCGGCCGACATCCCGACCCAGCACGCCCGCGTCGCCGGCCCGGACGCTCCGCGGAGTCCCGGGCGGCGGACCACCGATATCAGGACGGACAGATGACCCAGGACCCGCACCAGCCCGGACCGTACGAGCCACGGGGCCACGAGCCGCGCTACCGCCCGCCACGGCCCCCCGCGGCCGACCCGGCCCCCGGCTCCGAGGACCCCACCCACATCTGGGCCGACGGCATCGGGCTCGGCGGTGACGCCGACCGCGACGACCGCCGCAACGCCGAGAGCCGACCCACCGGATACGCGGCCGCCGGACAGCCGACGGGCCAGGCCTCGGCACAGCCGACACAGAACCCTGCGCAGGCGACACGGAACACGGCGCAGCCCCCGGGCCCGGTGCCGCCCTCGGCGTACCCCCAGAGCTCGGCCCCACCGTCACCCTGGCAGTACGGAGCCCAAGGCTCCGCCACGCCGCCGTCGTACACCGGCGCCCAGCCCGCTGCCGGGCCCCAGACCTACGCCGGGCCCCAGACCTACGCCGGTGCCTCGGAATACCCCGGCCAGGCCACACAGGGCCCCTCGTACGGTCAGCCTGCGCCCTCGTACGGCGGACATGGCAGCGCCGCCTTCGGCCAGCCCGAGGCGGCGTACGGCCAGCCGTACGCACCGGGGCCGCCCTCTGCCCAGGGCACCGATCCGCACGCCGCCTCACAGCAGCCCGTCCCGTTCCCCGGCGACCAGACACCCACGGCGCAGACCGGGGCGATCCACGATGCGCCGGCCGAGAGCCCCTTCGCCGCCCTGCGCGACCTCAGCTTCACCGAGTCGGCCGCGCCGAAGGTGACGAAGTACCTCTACCTGCTGCTTGTCCTCGCCGGTGCGCTCTACTGGATCGACGCGATCGTCACCGGATTCTCGGTCGGCGGGGCCGCGGGCATCGCCGCCCTGGTGGGCGGTGCCGTGCTGCTGGCCGCCTGGATCCTGCTGATCCGGGTCGGCCTCGAGGTCGCCCTCGCGGTGATCCGGCTCGGTGAGGACACCCGGGCGATCCGCGCGAATCTCGGTGCCGCTGCCTCCGACGACGCCACCCCCGACGACAGCACCACCGCCGTCGCCGAGGCTGATCCGGGGCCCTCGGCCGGGCCAGGGGGCCTGACGGGTCCCCTGGAGGCCGGGCGGTCTGACAGCGAAGGCCGCGGGGTCTGACGAGACCCTTGGGGCCGGGCGGTCTGGCGGCGAGGGCCGGAGAATCCGACGAGACCCCTGAGTGTCAGGGCTGACGGCGCGGACCGGGGTCTGACAGCGAGGATCGGACCTCGCCCGCCCGCCCCGGCCCGCCCGGCGCAGCCCTCATCCGTGGTGGAGGGCTGGTGTTGCCCGCTTCCGCGGGGTCCGGCCCGTCAACCGCCGCGTTCTTCGCCAGCCGCCGTCATTTCATTTCCTCGCGGCCAGCCGGCGGGCCGCGAGGAAATGAAACTGCAGCGGCCGCCTGAAGCTGCTGGGGCCGCCTGAACTGCAGCGGCCACCCGAGCCCCGTCCGAACCGCGGGAGCCGCTCGAACCGTCCGACAGCGAGAAGGCCGCCCTGACTCAGAAGAGCAGCGCCAGGGCCGGATCGGCCAGCAGTCGCGCGACATCGGCGAGGAACTTCGAGCCGCCCTCGCCATCGACTAGCCGGTGGTCGAAGGAGACCGCCAGGGTGGTGACCCAGCGCGGTTCGATCCGCTCCTCCGACCCGTGCCCGACCACCCACGGCCGTCGCGAGATCGCCCCCAGGCAGAGGATCCCGGACTCGCCGTTGTTGAGGATCGGCGTGCCCGCGTCCACGCCGAACACGCCGACGTTGGTGATGGTGAAGGTGCCGCCGCGCAGGTCGGCGGGGGTCGTCCGCCCCTCGCGGGCGGTCCGGGTCAGCTCACCGAAGTGGTGGGCGAGCTCGAGCAGGCCCATCTGGTCGGCGCCCTTGATGTTGGGCACGAGCAGCCCGCGCGGGGTCGCCGCGGCCACGCCCAGGTTGACGTCGCCGTAGTAGACGATCTCCTGGGCGTCCTCGTCCCAGCGGGCGTTCAGCTCGGGGTTCGTCCGCAGCGCGAGACAGGCGGCCTTCGCCACCATCAGCATCGGGGACACCCGGGCGTCGCGGAACTCGCGGGCGCTCTTGAGCCGCTCGACCAGGTCCATCGTCGCGCTCACGTCGCAGGTCAGCCACTCGGTGACATGCGGGGCGGTGAACAGCGAACTCGTCACGGCGAGGGCGGTCGCCTTGCGGACCCCCCGGATCGGCACCCGACCGTACGACAGCTTCGGCGGGCCGGCCAGGTACTCGTGCTCCGGGCCGGCGACCTCGGCCACCGACGGGGTCGGCGGCTCGACCCGGGCGACGGCCTCGACGGGCCGGCTGGTGGCGGCCAGCCAGGCGTCCACATCCGCGTACGTGATGGTGCCGCCCGGACCGGTGCCGGGAACGTCGCGGAGGCGTACGCCGCGGTCGCGGGCGTACTTGCGCACCGGCGGCTTGGCCATCGCCGCCCCGGGCTTGCGGGGTCGGCGGACGGTGGCGGCGGCCTCGGGGCCGTAGCCGACCAGGTTCGCAGTGGCCGCAGCGGGTGCCTCGGGCTCGGCCGCCGGCGACGCAGCCGGGACGGCGGCCGCCCGCGGCGCAGGAGCGGCCTCCACCGGCGCCACGGGAGTGGCCGGCGCGGCGGACAGCCCCGGGACGGCCGGTGCGGGAGCGGACAGCCCCGGGACGGCCGGTGCGGGAGCGGACATCCCCGGGACGGCCGGTGCGGAAGCGGACATCCCCGGGACGGCCGGTGCGGGAGCGGACAGCCCCGGGACGGCCGGTGCGGGGGCAGACAGCCCCGGGGCGGCGTACGCGGGGGTGGCCGGTACGGGAGCAGCCTGGGCAGGAGCGGCTTGGGCAGCGGTGGCGGTGCCCGGGCCACCGGCGCCCGCCTCCTCCTCGTCGGCCTCGCCGTCGTCGATCACGATGATCGGGGTGCCGACGTCGACCGTCTCACCCACCTCGACCAGCAGCTCCACGACGCGGCCGTCCCACGGGCTGGGCAGCTCGACCAGGGACTTGCTGGTCTCGACCTCGACGATCGGGTCGTTCACCTTGACCTCGTCACCGACAGCGACGAGCCAGGTCACGATCTCGGCCTCGGTGAGGCCCTCACCGGGGTCGGGCAGGGGAAAACGCTTCATGAGTGGTCCTTCCGCTCAGTGGTCGAGGGATCGTCAGTAGTCGAGGGATCGGTCGACGGCATCGAGGATGCGGTCCAGGTCGGGCAGCTGGTGGCGCTCCACCTTGCTCGGCGGGTACGGCACGTCGAAGCCCGTCACCCGCAGCACCGGCGCCTCGAGCGACCAGAAGCAGCGCTCCTGGATCCGGGCCGCCACCTCCGCGCCGGGGCCGAGGGTCTGCGGCGCCTCGTGCACCACGACCAGCCGGCCGGTCTTCCGCACGGAGGCCTCCACCGGGCCGAGGTCGAGCGGCGACAGCGACCGCAGGTCGATCACCTCCAGGTCGGTGCCCTCCCGGGCCGCGGCGTCGGCGGCCTCCAGACAGGTCGTCACGGTCGAGCCGTACGACACGACGGTGACGTCGGCGCCGGGCCGCAGCACGGCCGATTCGAACAGCCCGCGGGGCGGGGCGGCCGGGTCGACCTCACCCTTGACGTGGTAGCGCCGCTTGGGCTCGAGGAAGATCACCGGGTCGTTCGCCGCGACCGCCTGCTGGATCATCCAGTACGCGTCGTGCGGGCTGGACGGGCTGACGACCTTGAGGCCCGGGGTGTGGACGAAGTAGCTCTCGACCGACTCCGAGTGGTGCTCGATCGCGCCGATGCCGCCCTGGAACGGGATCCGGACGACGACGGGCATCGGGATCCGGCCGGCGGTGCGGGAATGGAGGTGGGCGAGCTGGGTGGTGATCTGGTTGAACGCCGGGAAGACGAAGCCGTCGAACTGGATCTCCAGCACCGGCCGCCACCCGCGCATCGCCATGCCGATGGCGGTGCCGACGATGCCGGACTCCCCCAGCGGGGTGTCGCGCACCCGCCCGGCGCCGAACTCGTCGAGCAGTCCCTCGGTGATCCGGAACACCCCGCCCAGGGTGCCGACGTCCTCACCGGCGATGATCACCTTGTCGTCGGCGGCCATCGCGGCCCGCAGGCCGGCGGTCAGTGCCTTGCCGAAGGTGAGCGTGGTCGGCTCGGTGAGCACCGGGGCCCGGCGGGCGGTCCGGCGCTCCTGGGTGCTGCGTGGTGGCGGGGTCATCGACGGCCCTCCCGATCGTGGACGGCGTGCTGCTCGGCGGCCCGGTCCTCGGGCGCCGCGTTCTTGGCGGTGTGGTTCTTGACGGCCCGGTCCTTGGCAGCTCGGTCCTCGACGGCCGGGTCCTCGAACGAGGCGACGTACGCCCGGAAGGCGTGCTGCTGGTCGGCGAGCTCGGGGGTCTGTTCGGCGTACACGACGTCGAACCAGTCGGCGAAGTCCGGCGGGGCGAGCGCGATGGTGCGGGCCCGCAGGTCGGCGGCGAAGTCGTCCGCCTCGGCCTGCAGCCGCGCCCACCAGGCGTCGTCGATCGCGCCGGCGCGGGTGAGGTACGTCCGGACCCGCTCGATCGGGTCCTTGGCCCGCCAGCGGTCCTCCTCGGCCCGGGAGCGGTACTTGGTCGGATCGTCCGAGGTGGTGTGGGCGCCCAGCCGGTAGGTGAACATCTCGATCAGCTGCGGCCCCTGCCCGGCCCGGGCCCGGTCCAGGGCCGCCTCGGTGACCGCCTGCACGGCCAGCGCGTCGTTGCCGTCGACCCGTACGCCCGGGATGCCGAACCCCTCACCGCGGCGGGCGAGCGGGACGATGGCCTGGCGGGACGTGGGCACCGAGATGGCCCACTGGTTGTTGGTCACGATGAAGACGACCGGGGCGTGGTAGCTGGCCGCCCAGACGAACGCCTCGTTCACGTCGCCCTGGGCGCTGGCCCCGTCGCCGAAGAACGCCAGCACCGCCCCGTCGTCGGGGCCGCCGGTGCCGGTGACGCCCTCGGCCTGCAGTGCCATCGCCCAGCCGACCGCGTGCAGCGGGTGGGAGCCGATGACGATCGAGTAGCGGTTGAACCGGGTCGCGATCGGGTCCCAGCCCCCCATGTCGACACCGCGCCACAGCGACATCAGGTCCAGCGGGTCGACCCCGCGGACCAGCGCCGCACCGTGCTCGCGGTAGGACGGGAAGCACATGTCGGCCGACTTCATCGCCCGCATCGTCCCGGCGCCGACCGCCTCCTGGCCCAACGTCGGCGGCCACAGGCCCAGCTGGCCCTGCCGCTGCAGGGCGGTGCCCTCGGTGTCCAGCCGGCGGGTCAGCACCATGTCGCGCAGCAGGGTGGCGACGTCGGCGTCGGTGCCGCCGAACGCGTGGTCCGGATCGGTCAGCCGTACGCCGTCGACGCCGAGCAGGCTGATCATCCGGATGTCACCGCCCGGCGTCGGAGCCGGGCCGGACACCCCCGACGGGTCCGTCCGCCCTTGTCGGGCGGGGGTCTGCACGGCCATGAGGCCTCCTTCGTACGTCCAGCGGCCCGGTAACCTACGCTTCCGTAGCCTGTCCTGGGAGTGACGTTACGGGACCGTAGGTTGCACGTCAGGAAGGGGGTGCGACAGAAACCCCTGACCCTTCATTGGCGGATCCCCACAATCCGGGGCATCCGCGTTCCGTGATCCGGATCACGCCTGTCCTCCATCGTGGCACCGGATGGTGTGCGACGTCCGGTGGACGCGACCGTACGGGGCCGGTCGGGCGCCACGCCCGGCCCGGCGACCGTCACACATCCCCGGTAGCCTGCAGGCATGGAGACCTCCCTGTCCGAGACCGCCCCCGCTCCGTCCGCGGCCGGCCCCGCGCGTGGCGGCACGCACCGTCCGACCGGGCACGTCATCGTCATCGGCGGCGGGGTGGCCGGCCTGGTGGCCGCCCGCGACCTGGTGCGCGCGGGCGCGCGGGTGACCGTCGTCGAAGCCTCCGACCGGATCGGTGGCCAGGTCCGGACGGTCGACTTCGCCGATCGTCGTGTCGACGTCGGCGCCGAGGCGATCCATGTGGCACCACCACACCTGTCCGCGCTGGTCCGTGACCTCGGTCTGTGGGACGACCCGCTGGGCTCCCACCACGGCCACACCCTGCTGGGTCATCCGCGTGGCGCCCAGCCGATGCCGGCCGGCCTCGGGCCCACCGGGCCGAGCCGGATCCGCCCGGTCCTGCAGTCCGGCATGCTGTCGCTGCCCGGCCTGGTGCGCGCCGGGATGGAGCCGGTGCTGGCCCGGCTCGCGCCGCCGCTGGCGCCCGAGCGGGACGTCAGCGTGGGCGACTTCCTCGCCGGCCGGTTCGGCCACGAGGTGGTCCGGCGGTTCGTCGACCCGCTGCTCGGCAGCCTGCACAGCGGCGACGTCTACCGGCTGTCGTTGCGCGGCACCGCCCCGCAGCTGGTGGGCGCCGCCGAGCACCGGACCTCGCTGATCCGCCGCAGCGCCCCGCGGCCGACCACCAGCGGGCCGTCGTTCATCAGCTGGGCCGACGGACTGCAGACCTTCGTCGACGCCCTGGCCTCCGACATCGAGGGCCACGGCGGACGGATCGCCCGCGGCGTCGAGGTGCGCCAGATCGTCCGTGCCGCCGGCCGCTGGCAGGTCCGCACCACCGCGGGCGGCTACGAGACCGACGCGATCGTCCTCGCCACCCCGACCCCGGTGACGGCCGGGTTGCTCGGCCCGCTCACCCGCGCCGCGGAGCCGCTGCGGGAGCAGCGCTCGGCGTCGGTGGTCAACCTGATCGTGGCGCTGACGGCCGACCAGGTCTTCCACCACGCTGCCGGGGACCGGTTCCCGCTGCGCGCCACACCGGAGACGAACGGCATCCTGCTGCCCTCCGACGCCCCGTGGACGATGAAGGCGGCGACCTTCCTCGGCACCAAGTGGCCGCATCTGCGGCGCACCGCCGACGGCCGCGACGACAACGCGTTCCTGGTCCGCATCTCGGCCGGCCGGGTCGGCCTGCACGTCGTCGACGAGCTCGACGACGCCGAGCTCGCCGCCCGCCTGCTCGATGACCTGCACCGCACCACCGGGGTGCGCGCCGACGTGCTGGACTCCACCGTGGTCCGCTGGCCGGCGATGCCGCAGTGCGAGGTGGGCCATCCGGCCCGGGTGGCCGCGGTGCGCACCGCCCTGTCGACGAGTCTGCCGCGGCTGGCCCTGGCCGGCGCCGGCATCGACGGCATGGGGATGTCGGCGGTCGTCCGCTCCGGCCAGGCCGCCGCGACCGCGATCGCCGCGGCGCTCGCCTGATGGCCGGGCTGCTGGTCGCCGGGACGTCCTCGGACGCGGGCAAGTCGCTGCTGGTCACCGGGCTGTGCCGGGCCGCGGCCCGCCGCGGGGTCCGGGTCGCGCCGTACAAGGCGCAGAACATGTCCAACAACTCGATGGTGGTCGACGGGCCGGACGGGCGCGCCGGGGAGATCGGCCGGGCCCAGTGGCTGCAGGCCCGCGCGGCGCGGGTCACCCCGACGGTCGACATGAACCCGGTGCTGCTGAAGCCCTCGACCGACCGCCGCTCCCACGTGGTGCTGCGCGGCCGGCCGTACGGCACGCTCGAGGCGGGCGAGTACGCGCACGGGCGGGGCGCCCTGATCGAGGCGGCCGGGGCGGCGTACGAGGCGCTCGACGCGGCGTACGACCTGATCATCTGCGAGGGCGCCGGGTCGCCGGCGGAGATCAACCTGCGCGAGGGCGACTACGTCAACATGGGCCTGGCCCGGCGCTTCGGGCTGCCGGTGGCGCTGGTCGGCGACATCGACCGGGGTGGCATGCTCGCCGCGGTCTACGGCACCTGGGGGCTGCTCGACGACGCCGACCGGGCACTGCTCGCCGGCTACCTGGTGAACAAGTTCCGCGGCGACGTCGAGGTGCTGCGGCCCGGGCTGGACACCCTGACCGCGCGGACCGGGCTGCCCTGCTTCGGCGTCGTGCCGTGGCTCGACGGGGTCTGGCTGGACAGCGAGGACACCCTGCTGGTCGGCTCCCCGGCGTCCGCGGTGCGCGACGCCGGGCCGCGGCTGACCGTCGCGGTGGTCCGGTTGCCGCGGGTCTCCAACGCCACCGACCTCGACGCGCTGGCCGCCGAGCCGGGCCTCGACCTGACCGTCACCACCCGTCCTGATGTGCTGGCCGCGGCCGACCTGGTGGTCGTGCCGGGCAGTCGCTCGACGCTCGGTGACCTGGCCTGGCTGCGGGCGACCGGCATCGGGGCGGTGCTGGCGGCCCGCGCGGCCACCGACCGGCCGGTGCTGGGCATCTGCGGCGGCTACCAGGCGCTGGGCCGTACGATCGCCGACCCGGACGGCGTCGAGGCGACGGGCCCCTCGCCGGCGACGGGCTCCCTCCGGGCAGCCTCGACCGGCACCACCACTTCCGGGACAGCCTCGACCGGCACCGTTCCCGGGCTCGGGCTGCTGCCGGCCGACACGGTGTTCCATGCCGAGAAGTCGCTCGGTCGGCCGACCGGGTCCTGGCACGGGCGTACGGTCACCGGCTACGAGATCCACCACGGCGTGGCGACCGTCGACGCGGGCGCGGAGCGGTTCCTCGACGGGGCGCGGGCCGGGGCGGTGTACGGCACGATGTGGCACGGGACGATGGAGGACGACGCGTTCCGGCGCGCCTTCCTCACCGAGATCGCTGACGTGTCGGGATCTGCCTGGCGGCCGGATCCGGCGGCGCCGGGCTTCGACGCGCGCCGCGAGACGATGATCGACACCCTCGCCGACGCGGTCGAGGAACACGCCCCGGCGCTGCTGGAGCTGGTGCTGGGCCGGACCCGCTGACGCCACACAGAGCGGCACTCGCCCGCTGCCGACAACGATGGGAGGATTGCCGTTCGAGCGGTCCTGCGCCCTGCGCCGCCCCGATCGCCGTCACCCCGATCGCCCGGACGACCCATCGTCGTCATCGGTCGGGAGAGCGATCAGTCGCGACCCGGACCTGAAACAGAAGCCCACCTGGAGGAGCCCTGATGTCCCGGATCACCACTGCCGTCTGGTCGCGCCCCGAAGCCGAGCGCGTCGGCACCACCCTCGTCGTTGCACTGCACGGCCGCGGCAGCGACGAGAGCTCGATGCTCGGCCTCGCCACGCTGCTGCCCGACGCCGCGACGCTGGTCGCCCCGCGGGGCCCGGTCCCGGTCGACGGCGGCTGGACCTGGTTCGAGAACCGGGGCATCGGTCGCCCGCTCGAGTCCTCGATCAAGGAGACCGCGGCGGCACTGCTGGAGTGGCTCGGCACCGTCGAGGAACAACACACCCGGATCGTCCTGCTCGGCTTCTCGGGGGGCGCCGCGATGAGCGGCGGCCTGCTCTTCAGCGCCGCGGACCGCTTCGCCGGCGCCGTCCTGCTCTCCGGGACCCTCCCCTGGGACGCCGGGCTCGAGGCGCCGGAGGGGCTGCTGTCCGGCATGCCGGTCTTCTGGGGCAACGACCCCGCCGATCCGGTCATCCCCGCGGAACTGATGGCCCGCAGCCGGCGCTGGCTGGTCGAGGAGTCCGGTGCCGACCTGGCGGAACACACCTACCGGGGCATGGGCCACGGCATCAGTGCCGAGGAGGGGCGCGACATCGCGGCGTTCCTGACCGGGGTCGCGGCCGAGTCCTGACGCGGGGGGACGTGGCTCCGGCGGCCGCACGGACGGGTGGGAGGATGACCGCATGGTCAGCACAGTCCAGGTGATCGGCATCGGCACGGGTGACCCCGGCCTCGTCACGTACGAGGCGGCGGCGGCCCTCCGCGAGGTCGACGTGTTCCTCGTCGCCGACAAGGGCGAGGTGAAGCACGACCTGGTCGAGGCCCGGCGGGCCCTGTGCGAGCACTTCATCGGCGACGCCCACCCGTACCGCTTCGTCGAGGTGCCCGACCCGCAGCGCGGCCCCGACGCCGAGCGGGACACCACCGCGTACGGGGCGGGCGTCCGGGACTGGCACGGGGCCCGGGTCCGTGCCTACGCCGACATCATCGACGGGTTGCCCGCCGACGCCACGGTCGGCTTCCTGGTCTGGGGTGACCCGGCGTTCTACGACTCCACACTGCGGATCGTCGACCGGCTGCGCCCGCAGTGCGGCCCGTTCGAGGTACGGGTGGTGCCCGGCATCAGCGCCCCGCAGCTGCTGGCGGCCCGCCACGCCATCCCGCTGAACCGGATCGGCGCCTCGATCCACATCACCACCGGCCGGCGGCTGGTCGAGGAGTACGATCCCCGGCTCGGCGACGTCGTCGTCATGCTGGACGGCTACCTCACCTGCCGCGAGCTGGTCGACCGCTACCCCGACCTGACCATCTACTGGGGCGCCTACCTCGGCGGGCCGCACGAGGTGCTGCGCCGCGGACGCCTCGCCGACGTGATCGACGAGCTGGCGGAGCTGCGCACCCGGCTGCGCGAGGAGCACGGCTGGGTGATGGACACCTACCTGCTGCGCCCCTGAGCCCTGTTGCACCCTGGCCCGTGCTGCACGCCGGCCCCCGCTGCACCCTGCTGCGCCCTGAGCTCCGCGACACCCTGAGCCTCTGCATCCGGGAGTCCCGACCGGGACGCCCCTCCCCCGCCCCCCCGGCGGCCGGGCCACCCCCTAACGTGGGTCCGTGCAGATCTGCGACCCCGACCAGGAATCGACCTTCGACGAGCACGAGGACGAGGACGCACTGGAGCCGACCCATCTGATCCGGCGCTCGGACGTGGTGCTGCGCGCCGGCATCATGATGCTGGTCGCCGGCACCTCCGGCCTGCGGGTGCGCGAGGTGATGCAGGCGGTGGCCCGTACGGTCGGGATCGGCCGGATCACCGCCCAGGTGACGTTCACCGACATCGTCCTCACCGTGCAGCGGCGCACCATCTTCCGCACCCAGGTCGCCGAGATCAACGCCCCGGGCGTGAACGCCCACCGGATCGCGATGATGCAACGGCTGGCCCACGGCCTGCCGCGGCGGGCCGGCGTCTCCGAGGTGGACGCGATGCTCGACGAGATCGAACGGACCCCACGGCTCTACCCGGCCTGGGGCCTGGTGCTGCTCGTCGCGCTGGCCTGCGGGTCGGTGACGGTGCTCAGCAACGGCAGCTGGCGGGAGGTGCTCGCGGTGCTGCCGGCCTCCGCGATCGCGTACCGGCTGCACCGTACGTTCACCGGCTGGCAGCTGAACCACCTCGCGGTGGTGATGATGTCGGCGGCCACCGCGACCGGACTGTACGTCGGCTTCACCGACCTGCTCGATCTCGCCCTGGGCGGCCCGAGCCCGCGGATGGCGGCCGGGCTGGTCTGTGCCGCGATCTTCCTGATCCCGGGCTTCCCGCTGGTCACCGCAGGGCTCGACCTGACCCGGATCGACCTGCTGACCGGCATCCCGCGGCTGATGTACGCGGCCCTGGTGCTGCTCGCGATGGCGATCGGCGTGTGGGGCGTGGCCACCCTGAGCGGTGTCTCACCCGCCGCGGTGCCGCCGCTGGCCGGGCACCCGGTGGTCGTCCGGGTGGCGCTGCTGGCGGCGAGCTTCTTCGCGGTGTTCGGCTGGGCGACGATGTTCAACTCCCCGTGGCGGATGGCGCTGGCCTCCGGGGTGGTCGCGATCATCGGCAACACGCCCCGGCTGCTGATGCTGGAGAACGGCGTGAAGCCGCATGTGGCCACCTTCGTCGGGTGTTTCCTGATGGGCCTGCTGTGCGCGGTCGCGGCCCGGATGTTCTCGATGGAGAAGATCATCATGACCGTGCCGACGGTGCTGGTGTCGATCCCCGGATCAGCGGCGCTGCGGACGCTGATCTACTTCGACCAGGCCGACGTCGTCCAGGCGATGCAGAACGGCGTGTCGACCGTGCTGGTGGTGATCGCGATGGTCGCCGGCCTGTCCGGGGCGCGGATGCTGACCGATCCGGAGTGGGCGTTCACCCGGGCCGATCCGCCGACCACCTGGCAGATGGTCGGCCGGGTCCTGCGGCCCCACCGGCGGGCCTGACCCGGCCCCGGCAGCACCGGCCGGCCCCGCCGACTCACTCCTCCAGGTCGCCCTCCACCTCGAGGTAGACCTCCTGCATCCGGGCCAGCAGCTCCGGATCGGGCTGTTCCCACAGGCCGCGGTCGGCCGCCTCGTGCAGCTTCTCGATGATCCCGTTCAGCGCCCATGGGTTGGCGTGGCGCAGGAACGCCTGGGTGTCCTCGTCCAGCACGTACGACCCGGCCAGCTGCTCGTACATCCAGTCGTCGACCACCCCGGCGGTCGCGTCGAAGCCGAACAGGTAGTCGACGGTCGCCGCCAGCTCGAACGCCCCCTTGTAGCCGTGCCGCTGCATCGCGGCGATCCAGCGCGGGTTGACCACCCGCGACCGGAAGACCCGGGCGGTCTCCTCGGCCAGCGACCGGGTGCGGACCGCGTCCGGCACGGTCGAGTCACCGACGTACGCCTTGGGGTCGGCGCCGGTCAGCGCGCGGACGGTGGCGACCATCCCGCCGTGGTACTGGAAGTAGTCGTCGGAGTCGGCGATGTCGTGCTCACGGGTGTCGACGTTCTTCGCGGCGACCTGGATGCGGCAGTAGTTGGCCTCCATGTCGTCGCGGGCGGGCCGCCCGTCCATGTCGCGGCCGTACGCGTAACCGCCCCAGGTCGTGTAGACCTCGGCCAGGTCGGCGTCGGTGCGCCAGTTGCCGGCCTCGATCAGCGGCAGGATGCCGGCCCCGTACGAGCCGGGCTTCGAGCCGAAGATCCGCGTCGTGGCGCGCCGCTCGTCGCCGTGCACGGCGCGATCGGCCCGGGCGTGGGCCCGCACGTAGTTGTCCTCGTCCGCCTCGTCGAGGCCGGCCACCAGCCGCACCGCGTCGTCGAGCATCGCGATGACGTGCGGGAACGCGTCCCGGAAGAAGCCGGAGATCCGTACGGTCACGTCGATCCGCGGCCGGCCGAGCTCGGCCGGCGGCACCACGTCGAGACCGGTGATCCGCCGGGAGGCCTCGTCCCAGCGCGGCACGACACCGAGCAGCGCGAGCACCTCGGCGATGTCGTCGCCGGAGGTGCGCATCGCCGAGGTGCCCCAGACCGACAGGCCGACCGACTGCGGGTAGGCCCCGGTCTCGGCCCGGTAGCGGGCGACGACCGACTCGGCCATCGCCGACCCCGTCTCGTACGCCAGCCGCGACGGGATCGCCTTGGGATCGACGGAGTAGAAGTTGCGCCCGGTCGGCAGCACGTTGACCAGGCCGCGCAGCGGCGAGCCGGACGGGCCGGCCGGGGTGTAGCCGCCGGCCAGGGCGTGCAGCACCGCGTCGATCTCGCCCGCGGTCCCGCGCAGCCGGGGCACCACCTCCTCGCAGGCGAACCGCAACGACGCGGCGACCGCGGTCAGCTCGGCGGTGCCCGGGTCGCCGGCGGCCCGGTCGACACCCAGCACCGCTGCCACCACCTCCGCCACCGCGCCGGCGTCCCAGTCGCGCGCGGCCAGGCCGGCGACCAGCGCGTGTGCCAGGCCTTCGACCCGGTCCACCTCGGCCAGCGGGGCGTCGTCGGCCAGGCCGAGCGCCCGGCGCAGCCCCGGCACGGCGTTCACCGCGCCGCCGAAGACCTGCCCGGCCCGCAGCACCGCCAGCACCAGGTTGACCAGCTCCTCCCCCTGCGGAACGCGGCCGAGCACGTGCAGGCCGTCGCGGATCTGGACGTCCTTGATCTCACACAGCCAGCCGTCGATGTGCATCACGAACTCGTCGAAGGCGTCGCCCTCCGGGCGGTCGTCGAGGCCGAGCTCGGCGTCCATCCGGGCGGCCCGGATCAGCGTCCAGATCTCGGCCTGCAGTGCGGGGGCCTTGGCCGGGTCCATCGCCGAGACGTTGCCGTACTCGTCGAGCAGCTGCTCCAGCCGGGCGATGTCGCCGTACGTCTCGGCGCGGGCCATCGGCGGGATCAGGTGGTCGACGATCGTCGCGTGCGCCCGGCGCTTGGCCTGGGTGCCCTCGCCCGGGTCGTTGACCAGGAACGGGTAGACCACCGGCAGCGCGCCGAGCGCCGCGTCCGGACCGTCGGCCGGGGAGAGGGCGAGGTTCTTGCCGGGCAGCCACTCGAGGTTGCCGTGCTTGCCCAGGTGGACGATCGCGTCGGCGCCGAAGTCCTCGGCCAGCCAGCGATAGGTGGCGAGATAGTGGTGGGTCGGGGGCAGATCCGGGTCGTGGTAGATGGCGATCGGGTTCTCCCCGAAGCCGCGCGGCGGCTGCACCATGATCACCACGTTCCCGGCGCGCAGCGCGGCCGCGACGATCTCCCCGTCCGGGTCACCGGAGGCCCCGGACCCCGCGCCGGGGTCTTCGGCGCCGGTCCCCGTGCCGGAGCCCGGACCCGTGCCGGAGCCGGTGTGGCCGCGGTCCACGAAGAGCTCGCCGGGCGCCTCGCCCCAGGCCCCGGTCACTGCCGCGCGCAGCGCCTCGGGGAACGCGGCGAACCACTCCCGGTAGCGCGCGGCCGGAATGCGGATCGGCTGGCCGGAGAGCTGCTCGGCGGTGAGCCAGTCCTCGTCCTGGCCGCCGGCCTCGATGATGGCGTGGATCAGCGCATTGCCGCGGGTGGTGTCCTCCGCCTCGCCCTCGGGCACCTCACCGATGCGCGCGAGCAGGTCCTCGTACGCCTCGGTGCCGGGGATCTCGCCGGGCGCGCCGACGTCATAGCCCGCCGCGCGCAGCGCCCGCAACAACCGGATCAGCGAGACCGGCGTGTCCAGGCCGACCGCGTTGCCGATCCGGGCGTGCTTGGTCGGGTAGGCCGACAGGACGATCGCGATCCGGCGCCGGGCCGGCGGGATGTGGCGGAGCCTGGCGTGGTTGACGGCGAGTTCTGCGACCCGGCGGGTCCGCTCCGGGTCGGGGACGTAGTGCGGCAGCCCGTCGGCGTCGGCCTCCTTGAACGAGAACGCGACGGTGATGATCCGCCCGTCGAACTCCGGCACCGCCACCTGCGAGGCGACGTCCAGCGGTGTCATCCCCTCGTCGGAGGCCGCCCAGGACTCCCGGCTCCAGGTCAGGCACAGCCCCTGCAGGATCGGCACGTCGAGGCGGGCCAGCGCGTCGACATCCCAGGACTCGTCGTCGCCGCCGGCCTGGGCGGTGGCGGCGCGGGTGCCGCCGGCGGCGAGCACGGTGGTGACCAGCGCGTCGTACGACCCCAGGTGCGCGAGCAGGTCGGCCGGCGCCTCCCGCAACGAGGCGGCGAAGATCGGCACCCCGACGCCCCCGGCGGCGTCGACCGCGTCGGCCAGCGCCTCGGCGTACGCCACGTTGCCGGCGGCCCACTGTGCCCGGTAGAAGAGGATGCCGACCCGCGGCCGGGTCAGCTCGGTGCTGGCAGGGCCCGCACCGCCGACGCCGGACGGAGCTGCGTCGCCCGACCGCCCCGGTTCGCCCGACTCACCCGGCTGGCGCAGCGCCCCCCAGAACGGCTGCTCGGCGGGCGGCTCGAACCCCTCGCCGGTGAGCAGCACGGTGTCGGAGAGGAAGCCGTGCACCTGCCGGAGGTTCTCCGCGCCCCCTTGGGCGAGGTAGACGTGGGCCTGCGCCGCCACCCCGATCGGCACCGTGGACAGTGCCATCAGTGCCGCGTCGGGGCGCTGCTCGCCGCCGAGGACGACCAGCGGCCGGCCGGCGGCCCGGGCGGTGGCGTACGTGGCGGGCAGTTCCTGGGGGCCGCCGAGGAAGCGGAACACCACCAGGTCGGCCGCGGCGACCAGTCGGGCCACCTCGTCCTCGTCGACCCGGGTCGGGTTGGCCCAGACCCAGTCGGCGCCGCTGGCGCGGGCGGAGAGCAGGTCGGTGTCGGAGGTGGACAGCAGGGCGATCGTCGGCACCCGCCGAGCCTAGCCAGCCGGGTCGCCGTGGGGTCCCCGGAGCGGAACGCCCGTGGCACGGATCCGTCTACGGCGCACGTAGGATATGTGCCATGAGTGACCCTCGCCCCCTGATCGACCGTTGCCCGGGTCTCACCCGTCCGTTCCGCGCCAGCGACGGCGCGATCGTACGGGTGCGCAAGCCCGGTGGCCGGATCCCCACCGCGGTGCTGCGCCACCTGCTCGGCATCGCCGAGCGCTGGGGCGACGGCCGGGTGCAGGTCACCACCCGCACCAACCTGCAGGTCCGCGGCCTGCCGCTCGAAGCGGACGGGTCGGTCCCCGAGGAGATCGCCGACGCGGTCCGGGCGACCGGTCTGGTGCCGCCGACGCACGAGCTGGTCCGCAACGTGCTGTGCTCCCCGATGGGCGCGATCGACCTGCAGCCGATGGTCGCAGAGCTCGACGAGGAGCTGCAGGAGATCCCGCTGCTGGAGCAGCTCGCCGGCCGCTTCATGTGGGCCTTCGACAACGGCACCGGCGACGTCGCCGGCGAGCCGTGGGACGTCTGTTACCAGGCCCTCGACGAGGATCACGGCATCGTCGCCCTCGACAACGGCCGGGCCTGGGAGATCTCCCGGGCCGATGCCCCCTCGGCGATGCTGGCCCTCGCCCAGGAGGTCCAGATGGCCCGGACCGAGACCGAGCGTCCGGTCTGGCACTCCCGCGAACTGGCCTACCGGCTCGGTGACGACATCCCCGACCAGACCGACCGGCCGATCCGCGTCACCGGCCCGCTCCCGGTCGGGACGTACGGTGAGGACCTGCTGGCCGGCGTGCCGCTCGGCCTGTTCACCGGCGAGATGATCCGCGCCCTGCCGGTGCTCGCCGACGTCACCCTCACCCCGTGGCGCCAGGTGCTCATCCCCGGCGGCGCGCAGGACGCCGAGGCGTACGCCGCCGCCGGCTACGTCGTCGACCCGGCCGACCCGTGGGCCTCGATCAGCGCCTGCACCGGCCTGCCGAACTGCGTGAAGTCCGCGATCGACACCGTGTCGATGGCGAACGCGCTGGTCGAGGCGGCCCGCCAGGACCCGTCGATCATCCGCCGGCCGGTGCACGTCTCGGGCTGCGACCGCCGCTGCGGGGAACCGCACGGCGAGCACGTCGACCTGCTGGCCCCCGCCGACCTGGCCACCGCCCTGGCCGAGCTGCGGGCGTGAGCGCGCCCATGACCCTGCCCGCCCGCCCGCCCCGGCGCTACGACTACGACACCGAC